>NZ_JADPJC010000092.1:0-110585 GCF_023073215.1 Bradyrhizobium sp. 35 | reverse complement strand
TGGGGGCCTCAAGCCCCCAATCCCTGCAATCTCAAATGCCGCCGCAACCGGAAAACTGACTCCTGCTCAATCGCTTAGTGCCTTGTTCACGGACGACTACGTCAACACCTAAGTGGCCTCAACGCCGACCTTGCTCAGGCCCGATCGGATGTCACCGCGGCCAATTCAAGGATCGCCGACTACACCGCCCAACTATCGCAACCGGGCGCGAACGTAGCCCAGTTGAACGTCCAGATTCTGGTCGAAAAGCATCATTTGGAGTCATATGCGAGCAGCATTTTCAGCCTTAGCGAGCAGATAGGGACGATTGGCGGGTTCGTCGACCTGGCCGGTGCGTTCGAGTTTTCCTCCGACGGGTCGCTTCCGTCAGGTGTGTCGGCGCAGACTGCTGCAAATGTCACGATCACGAAACAGAAGTTCGACGACAGCAAGTCCGCCGTCTATTCGGCGGCGAGCCCGTTGAACGAAGCTTTTGCAATCAGGCAATTTAGAACTGCCATCCTCAAGATCAATTCAGTCCAGGCGTTCGTATCGACACCGGGCGTGTATGAATTTGCGCTGGGAGCTGTCGGCCTCGAGCCCGTGAACGTCTCGCCGGCGACTGTCAAGGCCGTGCTCGAAAGCGACATCAACGACCCCAAAAGCTACGTCTGTACCCTCAAGGACAATCGATATTTGGAGCTGGCACGCGCCTTCAACTTCGACGCAAAAGGCAATCTGACCACCCCCTTGGTGGCTCAGGACTCGGCTGAAGTCCTCCAGATCGCCAAGGACTACGTCATTGGAGCGGTGAAGAGCGCCAGCACGGCGACTCCCCAGCAGCAGGCCGCAGTTCGGGCACAGGCCACGAAGGATGCGTCGGAATATCAGCAGGCCATCGCCGGCATCGACAGTGTTTCCGATCTTCTCGCAAACAGGCCGATGGTCGATTTCATTCTCTTGGCCAAGGGTCTGGATCCCAGGAAGGTCAGCACCGAATTTCTCAAGAAGATCTTCAGCTCCGACCTGAACGATCCAAAGAGCTTCGCGAACACCGAGAGCGATCCTCGCTTTGCCGAAATCGTGGCGTCGTTCAATTTCGACAGTAAAGGCAACGTCGCGCGTCTTCCGATGATGGGTCCGCAAAAGCGGGATCAGTTTCGGGAAACACAAGCGAACTATGTCGAGCAAAGCCTGGAGCAGCAGCAGGGCGATGCCAATCCCGGCGTGCGCCTTGCGCTCTATTTCCAGCGAAAGGCGGGGGACATCACGTCCGCATACGACATCCTTGCCGACAAGGCTCTTTCGGAGGTGTTCAGGACCACTTTCGATTTGCCTGACTCGATGGCGGCGATGCCGATCGATCAGCAGGCCAAGTTCGTAGACAGATTCATGAAGATCAAGGATCTGTCCGATCCCGCGAAGGTGACAAAGCTGTTGAGCCGTTTCTCCGCCATGTATGACATCAGAAACAGCCAGAGCACCGGCCAGGGTCAATCCCCCCTGCTCAACCTGTTTCAGGGATCCAGTTCGGGGATCAGTGACTCCACATACTTGGCCATCGCCAAGCTACGCACCCGCTGATGATCGCTCGCCGATACTAGCCCAACACCTCGAGCACCAGCTCCATGGTCATCAGCACGGGATTGTCGCCACGAATCAGACGGCCCTCCGCTATGCCGCCAGTGTAGTCGATCAGGGCGACATCGAGTGCGGCTTCGAGGGCGCCGGAGGAGCCGGCCGCAATCGCGCCGCCGGTTACCGCAAGCTCGGTCGCGAAGGGCTCAGTCACGCCGCCATGGGTGAAGCGCGCCCCAATTGTCGAGCCGACACCGCCATGGATCCTCGCGCGCGCGATGCCTTGCGCGCGGCAGAAGTCTTCGAGACAGCCCGCGAAATCCTGATTGGGGCGCAGCCGCAGCGCGAAAGCGCGGCTGGTCGTGCGTGCGCCGGTGCTCGCAGCCGCCACGGGCCCGAACAGCTTGAAATTGGTCTCGGGATCTGGCTCTGCGGCGAACATCGCACCATCGATGCCGAAGGCCTCGACCTCGAACGGCTCGGCGACATCGGTCACGTCCGGCAGCATGTGGCCACCACCGGCGCGGCCATCGGCCTCCGTCCACAGCCCATGGCAATGAAAGAACGGGGCGCCATCGCGCATGCCCAGCGTCATGCTGCCGAGCCTGGTGCGCGTCACGCCGCTTGGCCGGAATGTGTCGCTATAAAACGCGGCGTTCTCGCTGGTCTTCGACAGCGCCGGCATGACATAGCCGAACGGCCCGAGCGCGCCGCGCTCGAAGCTGAGCACGCCGCCGGCGAATCCCTCCGCGGCGAAACCGCGGCGCGCCGCCTCCAGCAGCGGCAGACCTGCTTGAAGCGTGAAGGAGAAAGCGCGTCCCCTCGCCTCCGCCCATTGGATGCGCTCGGCGACCGGCGCGCCGGGCTGCTTGATGCTGCGCATGACCTTCGCTCAGCCCGCCCGTGTCTTGTCGAGATCGAGCAGCCCGCGCGCCTCGAGCTCGTCGCGAACCATCCGTTTGGGAACCTTGCCGTAGCCGGATTTCGGCAAGGCCTCCCAAAAGAAGAACCGCTTCGGCATCTTGTAGCGCGGCACCTTGGGGCTGAGGAATGCCGCCATCTCCGCTTCGCTCACCGGCTTCGCGCCCTCGCGGGCGACGCAGACGGCAACGCCGACCTCGCCCCAGGTCGCATCGGGCACGCCGAGCACCGCGACCTCGCCGACGCAAGGATGGGTCAGAATCTTCTCCTCGATTTCGCGCGGATAGATGTTGGAGCCGCCGGAGATGTACATGTCGGAGGCTCGTCCCGTGATGTAGACGAACCCCTCCTCGTCCATGTGGCCGAGATCGCCAGTGCGGAACCAGCCGTTGCGGAACGCCTTCGCATTGGCTTCGGGATTGTCATAGTAGCCGGCCAGCACCGCGGGGCCGATTACGCAGATCTCGCCGCTCTGGTTGGCGCCGAGTTCACGGCCCTCGTCGTCCTGGATCGAGACCTGCATGCCGGTACGCTCGAAGCCACAGGTGCCGATCTTCGCGTGCGGCCCGTCCTCGGGGTCATGCAGCGCTGCCGGCAGCACGGTGATGTTGCCGGTCACCTCGCCGAGGCCGAAATACTGCACGATCACCTTGCCGAGCTTCCTCAGCGCAGCCTTCTGGTCCTCGCGATACATCGGCGCACCCGCATAGATCACATGGCGCAGCGAGGAATGATCGTATTTGTCGGCGGCGGGATGCTCGACCATCATCTTCAGAATGGTCGGCACCACGAAGAGATTGCTGACGCGATGCGCCTCGATCAGGCGGAACGCCTCGTCAATGTCGAATTTCTCCGTCGGCAGCAGCACGGTGCACACGCCGCGCGCGGTCTGCACCAGCTGATGCACGCCGGCGCCATGCGACAGCGGCGCCACCACCAGCGAGGCATCTGCTTCGGTGACGCCGGGCGTAAGATCGGCGAGATGGTTGGTGACGACAAAACCCATCTGACCGTGGGTGAGCACCGCAGCCTTGGAGCGGCCGGTGGTGCCCGATGTAAAGAAGAACCAGCAGGGATCGTCGTGCTCGACTGCGACGTTCTCGACCACCGTGCCGGCGCGCGACGCGACGGCATCCGCAACCGACGTCTCGGCAAACGGCGCCCGACCGTCGATGCTCCAGGTGAATTCCAGCGCGCCACCGCTTACGGCCGCGGCGTGCTCGGGAAAATCGACATGGCACAGAAACGCCTTCGCGCCGGAGGCCTGCGCGAGATAGGCGACCTCGTCCGGCATCAGGCGGAAATTGGTGGGTACCCAGACCGCGCCAAGCCGGAACGCGGCGAACATCGAGAAGAACATCTCATCGCCGTTCTTGGAATGAACGAGGATGCGGTCGCCCTTCGCGATCCCGCGCGCCGCGAGAGCGGCTACCAGTGCCGAGACCTGCGCATCGATCTCGCGCCAGGTCCAGGATCTGTCGCCCCAGACGAAACCGGGACGCGCCCCATGCCGCCGCGCATTCTGGGTCAGCATGTGAGCGAGATTCATGACGCGGCGGGACATGCGCAGGGGCTGCATCGGGCTTCCTCTTCGGCGGCGGACGGCACGCGAGCCGCCCGCTCATTGCAGCCCATTTATCGCCATCGCCAGGAGCCCTGCAAGGTTGCCGGGCGCAGCGCAGCCCATCCAACCGTTCAGGAAATTTTAAACATGATCGGCGCAACCTCGCTCAGTTCTCGCGTACAGAGTGCCGCATCATGGTCAAAGCGCCCGCCCTCCTCATGTTATCGCTGGCGCTTGCCGGGTGTGCCGTGGGCCCACAAGCGCACCTCGCCTCCGATCCTGCCTTCAAGCCCGCGCGCTATGCCTGGGACGGCGCCGGCGAAAATCCCAATCACCCGCGCGCTGCTTCAGAACCAGTGCGCGCGGCCCGATCCGAGCGCAACAGGTCGCAAGCCGCGCTTCAGCCCTATTCAAAGGAATGGTGGCAGGCGAAGGATGGCATCGAGGAGGAACGGGACGCCATGGTCAACCGTTCCCTCGTCATCTGCCAGGGATGCCTGCGCCCGCAGGCGCAGCCGGAGGATTCCAGGCTCGCCAAGGCGACCGATTGAAGCATCCGGGCGATCAGGCCTAGGAAGAGATCCAACGCCGACGTTGCGAGAAGCGGCGGGGGGCTACAACGCCCCGAGCTTCCATAACGACTCCTGCACCGTCGGCAAGCCCGGCTTCAATTCCAGGCTGAGCGGGACACGCAGTTTCCGGATATCTCCCCTGCGGCAACCACTCTTGCTCGCACCTTGGCAAGGACCGGTTGAGGCGCCTAGATCAGGGGCAAGCAGCATGTCGGAAGGATTTTTGCATGGCGCCGTCGGTACGGGATAACAAGGACAGAAGCCGCTTCGAGCTCGATGTCGGCAGCGAAATCGCCTTCGCCAATTACCGGCTGACGCCGTCGGCGGTGATCATCACCCGCACCGAGACGCCGCGCGCGCTGCGCGGCCGCGGCATCGGCTCCGAGCTGGTCAAGGGCGCGCTGGAATTGATCCGGCGCGACGGCAGGAAGGTGATTGCCGGTTGCGGTTTCGTCGTCGATTATCTCGACAGGCATCCGGAAGATGCGGATCTCGTCGCCTGAATGCAAAAGGGCCCGCGCGATCGCGGGCCCTTGGATTGCGACCGGGCGATCGGTCAGTGCTTGATCTCCGGCGGCAGCTTGCCGCCATTGGCGGCGAGCTTGGACATCACCTGCTTGTGCAGCCAGACGTTCATGGTCGCGGAATCGTTAGTGTCGCCGCTGTAGCCGAGCTCCTTGGCGAGGTCCTTGCGCGCAGCGAGGCTGGAATCGATGTCGAGCGCCTTCATCAGATCGACGATCGAGGTGCGCCATTCCAGCTTTTCGCCCTTGTGCGCAGCGGCCGCCGCGTCGACGATCGAGGCAACGTCCACCGTCGCCGCGGATCCGCTCGGCGCGGCCCCTGCGGGCGCGCTGCCCGACGGTGCGCTGCCTGCGGGCGCGGCGGAAGCTGGCTGGCTACCGAAGATCGCGCCCATAATTTTCCCGAAAATGCTCATGTCTGCTCCCCGAAAAGGACCCGCTGGAAGGGCCTTGAGTGGCACTTATAGACCAAGTTGCGTCGTTGCGCCCGCCAAAGTTCCGCGAACAAGCACGCAGCATCAGCTTATCTGCGGCGAAATAACGACCGAATGACACTGTAGAGATTGCACCGCGGCATCGAATCTCACCCAAGCGTGAGGGACAGGACTCGCAAATGGGCGTACGGTTGACGTTCAGTTCGCGATGCCATCCGGAATTCGCGTCTGGTTGGGGATCGCGAAACTCAGAATAGCGGCCGCTTGCGCCGTTGCTGGCGCCAGATGCGGCCGCATGGCAAGGGAGCTAGCGACCATGGCCACACTCTACCCGGGCAATGTCCCGTCCATGGCCCAGACCGCCGAAGCGGCTGGACCGGTGATCCGAACCATCCAACTCTCCGATCTGCAGGATGCGCTCAAGCGCGGCTGGGACGATTTCAAGGCGGTGCCGAGCCACGCCATCATCCTCTGCGTGATCTATCCTGTGCTGGGCCTCGTGCTCGCCCGCGTGGTGATGGGCTATTCAGTGTTGCCGTTGTTGTTCCCACTGGCCGCAGGCTTCGCGCTAATCGGCCCGTTCGCCGCTCTCGGTCTCTACGAGCTCTCCAGCCGGCGCGAGCGCCATGAGGAGGCCAGCGCCTGGGATGCCATGGAGGTGCTGCGTTCGCCCTCGTTCGGCGCCATGCTCGGTCTCGGCGCGCTGCTGCTGGCCCTGTTCGTGACCTGGGTTGCGACCGCGCAGGCAATTTATGTCGCCGCTTTCGGCTATGAAGGCGCATCCGGGATCTCGGATTTTCTGACGCGCGTGCTCACGAGCCGGCAAGGCTGGTGGCTGATCGTGGTCGGCTGCGGCACCGGCTTCCTGTTCGCCCTTGCCGCGCTGTGCATCAGCGCCGTGTCGTTCCCGCTGATGCTTGACCGCCATGCCGGCGCGTTCGAGGCCATGGTGACGTCACTGCGCGTCGTCGCGAAGAACCCGGTGCCGATGGCGGCCTGGGGCCTGATCGTGGCCGTCCTGCTGGCGCTGGGCACCATTCCGGCCTTCCTCGGCCTTGCCGTGGTGGTCCCCGTGCTCGGCCATGCCACCTGGCATCTCTACCGCAAGGTGATCGCGGCCGATCCGGGCGCGCGTCCGGTGCCGCCTCCGCCGCATCGTGCACGCAAGCCGGCCGCCGACTTCCCCGCCAACCTCTTCCCCTGGCGCAATCGGACCGACGCCTGACGATATCGTGACATGCGATCCTGCCCCGGTGCGGGCAGGATCGCGCACTGTCATACGCCTTGCTTTGGCCGCGGTTTCCATCGAGATTGCGCGCCGTTCAGATCACTTCACGGAATTTATTTGCTCGAATGACCCCGACGATTTCTCGTCTCGCCCTCGCAGCCTTAGCCATCACCGCGTCCATCCTATCCGCTCAGCCAGCGCTCGCCGCTGTTGCCTGCGGTTCAGGCAATTTCGACGCGTGGCTTGCAGACTTCAAAACGGACGCCGCGGCCAAGGGCGTCTCGCAACAGGCCATTTCCGCCGGGCTCGCCGGTGTGACGCTCGATCAGAACGTGCTCAACCGCGACCGCTCGCAGAAGGTCTTCAGCCAGACCTTCGAGGAGTTTTCCGGCCGCATGGTGCCGCCGCGCCTGACGCGCGGCTCCAACATGATGAAGCAATACGGCTCGGTGCTGTCGCGTATCGAGCAGACCTACGGCGTGCCTGGCGAGGTGCTGGTCGCGATCTGGGGTCTCGAGACCGATTTCGGCGTCAATACCGGCAAGTTCGCGACCATCCGCTCACTGGCGACGCTGGCCTATGACTGCCGGCGCTCCGAGCAGTTTCGCGCCGAGCTGTTGGATGCGCTCCGCATTGTCCAGCGCGGCGACCTCGCACCGGCCGACATGAAGGGCGCCTGGGCCGGCGAGCTCGGACAGACCCAGTTCATGCCGTCGTCATGGATGAAATACGCCGTCGATTTCGACGGCAATGGTAAGCGCGATCTCCTGCACAACGCCCCTGACGTGCTCGCCTCCACCGCGAACTATCTTGCCGGTTATGGCTGGCAGAAGGGTAAGGATTGGCAGCCGGGCAGTCCGAATTTCGCGGTGCTGCAGCAGTGGAACAAGAGCGAGGTCTACTCGAAGACCGTCGCCTATTTCGCCACCCAGCTCGCGCGCGCCCCTTAGATGAGATGCTTGCAGGACAAAAGCGTAGGGCCGATCGCTCGGCGACCGGCCCTCTCCTAATGCGTTCCTGAAGTTCCTATTTGCCCATGGTGGCGTGCATCGCTTTGTTCAGATGCGCGCCGCACGCACCCATTTTGCCGTTGAGCAGCGAGTCCTGCGCGGCCGCGATCTCCTTCTGCGCGACGAACTTGCCGTCACCATCGGCCATGTTTTCGATCGCGGTCTCTGTCTTCTCCAGATTGGCCGAGCTGCAGCCGCCGGCGGCGTGCTTGGCGGCCTGGGCCGGCGTGACGGCGAACGCAACGGCGGCAATTGCGATAACCCCGAGTAACTTCGTCATGACGTTACCTTCCTTCTCTTGTTCTTGGGCCAGAGCCAGCGACATTGCCGGAATCTGCGACATCACCTTCCTCCGGGCGCGGCAACTTGACGCAATGAATTCCCCGCGAGAATTGCGTGATGTTGCGCGGCGCGCAGAGCTGCATGCAAAATTTCTGATTTTCATTACACGCTTGTAATCAACGCCACACGTTCAGCGTGTGTGCACTGCGAGCGGGGACGGTTGTGGCTAACCAAGCGGGATAGTCCTGACTCGCCGCCCTTCGTCATGTGGATCCGCTGCAACCAGGCGAACCGCTGGCGAGAGTTGGCAAAAGTGTACGCACGCGCCAAGTAATGATTATAAGTTCATTAGAATCATGCGATTCTCGCATGTGAGACTTGGTTATAGAAGCTAGTCGATCCGCTTGCGGACAAGAGCAAAGCGACTTATTTCGCTCCGAACGGAACCGACTAGCCCATAGCAAATCCGTGAATTCACGGGACTTCAGACCTGTGCTCCCTGTTCCGCCTACGCTTTGGGCGGGAGTGCTTTCGGGTTAATCGTCCGTTACCAGCGCCATGCATTCAGCGCTTAGCTGCATCGCAGCATCGGAACTTTCGCACTGCACCACTCTCACCTATATTCAATTCAACGATGAGGCTCGAGCAAGAGCTGAATCGAACTACAGGAGATTACCAATGCTGCTCTCGCTCATCCGCATGATCCAAGCTTTCCGGGACTATCAGCGCAATGTTGCCGAGCTGTCCCAGCTCAGCGATCGCGAGCTTTCCGATATCGGCCTCGATCGCTCGGACATCCCGCGCGTTGCCGCCGGTCAGTATCAGGGCTGATATCGTTCAGCCCTGAACCGGACGGACCGATAGCGCCCGCCTCGTGCGGGCGTTGTCGCATCCGGAGGCAGAAAACTCGATCTCGGCGATTCCACTGATCGCCGAAAAGCGCTACCTGTCCGCCCCATGACAGGACCCCAATCAAATACCGTGCACGTGATCGGCGCAGGCCTTGCCGGCTCCGAAGCCGCCTGGCAGGTGGCCAAATCCGGCGTGCCCGTGGTGCTGCACGAGATGCGGCCGACCCGCATGACCGAGGCACACCGCACCGATGGGCTTGCCGAGCTCGTCTGCTCCAATTCGTTCCGCTCGGACGATGCCGCCAACAACGCCGTCGGCCTGCTGCATGCCGAGATGCGCCGCCTCGATTCGCTGATCATGCGCGCAGCCGACGCCAACCAGGTACCCGCCGGCGGCGCGCTGGCGGTGGACCGCGACGGCTTCTCGGCGGCCGTCACCAAGGCGCTGAACGATCATCCGCTGATCGAGATCGCCCGCGGTGAGGTCGCAGGCCTGCCGCCGGCCGAGTGGAGCAACGTCATCGTTGCGACCGGCCCCCTCACTTCGGCGCCGCTGGCCGATGCGATCCGCGAGTTGACCGACGAGAACGCCCTCGCCTTCTTCGACGCGATCGCGCCGATCGTGCATCGCGAATCCATCGACATGTCGGTGGCCTGGTTTCAGTCACGCTACGACAAGGTCGGTCCCGGCGGCACCGGCGCCGACTACATCAACTGCCCGATGACAAAGGAGCAGTATGACGGCTTCGTCGCAGCGCTGGTCGCCGGCGAGAAGACCGAGTTCAAGGAATGGGAGACCAACACGCCCTATTTCGACGGCTGTCTGCCAATCGAGGTCATGGCGGAACGCGGCCCCGAGACTCTCCGCCATGGACCGATGAAGCCGGTCGGCCTCACCAATCCGCACGATCCCACCACCAAGGCCTACGCGGTCGTGCAGCTGCGCCAGGACAACAAGCTCGGCACGCTCTACAACATCGTCGGCTTCCAGACGAAACTGAAATACGGCGAGCAGCAGCGCATCTTCCGCACCATTCCGGGGCTGGAGAAGGCCCAATTTGCTCGCCTCGGCGGCCTGCATCGCAACACCTTTCTCAACTCGCCAAAGCTGCTCGACGGCCAATTGCGCCTGCGCGCGCAGCCGCGGCTGCGCTTTGCCGGCCAGATGACGGGCTGCGAGGGCTATGTGGAATCCGCCAGCGTCGGCCTGATTGCCGGTCTCTATGCGGCAGCGGAGGTGCGCGGCGAGACGCTTGCGAGTCCGCCGGTCACGACTGCGCTCGGATCCCTGCTCGGCCACATCACCGGCGGCCATATCGAGACCATCGAGCCCGGCACGCGCTCGTTCCAGCCGATGAACATCAATTTCGGCCTGTTCCCGCCGCTCGCCAGCGCACCGACGAAGAAGCCCGACGGAAGCCGGCTGCGCGGGAACGAGAAGACGGTGGCCAAAAAGCAGGCGATGAGCGCGCTGGCGCTCGCCGATCTCGATCGCTGGATCGCCGATCACCTGCGCATTGCCGCCGCGGCGTGAGTTTTCGATGAACCTTCCCAAAGACGACGCCGCAACACTCTCGGCGCGCTGGACCGAGGGCGTGCTGCTCAAGCGCGACGTGTTCTCGACCGTCGAGCGCGGCCGATTCCGCGACGATGACGGCGAGGTCGACGCGGTGCTGCGCCGCCTCGACGAGGTGCCGTGGTGGTCATTCCTTTTGGCGCGCCACCTGTTCGCCCGCGAGAAGCATGCGCTGGCACTCGCTAAGGGACTCGATGTCGGCCCGGAGCTGCTGTGGGCCGGACGCCGCGCGCTGGTGCGCAGCTTCGTCGATGGTGTCGCGCTGCATCTGGCGAAACCGCATGGCGACCTCGCCTATTTTCGCTCGGCGAAGGCCGCGCTGCGACGGCTGCGCCGCGCCGGAATCTGCCACAACGATCTTGCCAAGGAACAGAACTGGCTGGCCGGCCGCGACGGTCGCGCCTATGTGACCGACTTCCAGCTCGCCGCCTGCTTCGACCGTCGCGGCCGGCTTTACCGGATTCTGGCCTATGAAGATCTCCGGCATCTGCTCAAGCACAAGCGATCCTACGCGCCCGAGGCGCTGACGCCGCGCGAGCGCAAGATCCTGGCGAAGAAGTCGTTCGCCGCCAGCCTCTGGCTCGCCACCGGCAAGAAGGTCTATCGGGCGATCACCCGCGGCCTGTTCAACTTCACCGACCGTGAAGGCGGCGGCCGAAGGCTCGTCAACGACGCGCCGGTGCTGGCAGAATTGATCCGCAAGAACCCCGCCGTGCGCGACACCGCCATCGTCGCCTTTGCCGACCGCCGCTCCGGTGTCGGCCTCTATGCCTTCGTCGAAGCCGATCAGGCCGCGCTCGAAGGCCAATTGCGCAACGAGCTCACCGCTGCCAAGGGGCCAAAGCCGCCGGAACACATCCAGGTCGTGCACGCACTGCCACGCAATCCGGACGGCAAGCCGCGCACGGAGATCCTGCAACTGGTCGCCATGAACCAGCTCGACCTGATCGAGCCGATGATGAAGAACGACCAGGACCGTGCTTTCCTCAAGGACATCCTGGAGCAGCGCAAGAACCTGCGCGACCGCTTCAATTTCGAGGCCGACCTGCCGGCGAGCTAACGTGGATCACGCCTTGAAGCGTCCACATTGGCGATAGAGAAGCGATCCGATAATTCGAACTTGGTGGGGGGACTTGGCGGGGTCATGGGCACTCGGGGGTACATGATGCATCGTGTGGTTGGCGGCCTGATCGCTAGCCTTCTGCTGCTCGCCACCACGTCCGCAATGGCCGAGTCCCCCGCCGAGCTGATCTCGAGCTTCCGCCTCAAGCATGGTGAGGTCCGCGTCGTCCGCGATTCGACCCTCGACCGCATCGCCATGGACCAGGCGCGCGCGATGGCGACGAAGGACGACCTCAGTCACGACGCCCTCGGCCCGTTCAACCGCCGGGTCGCACCGGCCGGCGCAGGCCGCGCCGCCGAGAACATCGCCTACGGCTACGACAATTTCGAGAAGACCCTCGGACAGTGGATCGACTCGTCGGGACACCGCAAGAATCTGCTGCTGCACAACGCTTCCCGCGTCGGGATCGCGAGCGCGAAAAACGCTAGCGGCAAGCGCACCTATTGGGCAATGGTGATCGCCGGCGACTACGAGGCGAAGGGCAAAGGCAAAGGCAAGAAAGACGGGGAGCCGCTGGTTGCGGTGAAGCGCGAGGCTGCGCCCGCCAGCAAGCCAAAATCCAGCGGCTGCCACATCAAGCTGCTCGGCCTTTGCATCTGAGACCAAGCTTGGCCATCTTGTCCGCATCCCTCGACGCGTTTAATCCATGCACGAGGATCGCGAGACGCGGAGGCATGGATGATGGATATCGACCGAATTCGTCGCGACACGCCGGCTGCCTCTCGGCTCGCCTATCTCCACAACGCGGGCGCAGCGCTGATGCCGGCGCCGGTTGTTGCGGCGATGAAGGAACACATCGATCTGGAGAGCGAGATCGGAGGCTATGCCGCCGCCGACCGCGAGGCGCGCCGACTTGAATCCGTTTACGGCTCGGTCGCCCGCCTCCTGAACGCCGCGCCCGATGAGATCGCCCTCATGGAGAACGCGACGGTTGCCTGGCAGATGGCTTTCTACGCGCTTCCATTCAGCAAGGGCGACCGGATCCTGACCGCCGAGGCGGAGTACGCGGCCAACTATGTCGCCTTTCTTCAGGTCGCCAACCGAACAGGCGTCGCGATCGACGTCGTGCCGAGCGATGCCAGCGGCGAGCTCGACGTCGACGCGCTCGAACGCATGATCGATGAGCGCGTGAAGCTGATTGCGATCACCTGGGTTCCGACCAATGGCGGGCTGGTCAATCCGGCTGCAGCCGTCGGCAAGATAGCGCGGGCGCACGGCATCCCCTATCTGCTCGACGCCTGCCAGGCAGTCGGACAGATGGTGGTCGACGTCGAGGCCATCGGCTGTGACATGTTGTCGGGGACCGGGCGTAAATTCCTCCGCGGCCCGCGCGGCACCGGCTTTCTCTACGTCGGCCGAAAAATGCTGCAGCGGCTCGAACCGCCAATGATCGATCACTTCGCCGCACCCTGGGTCTCCCGGGACGCTTTTCGGCTGCGTGACGATGCGCGCCGTTTTGAGACCTGGGAGAACAACTACGCAGCCCGGCTTGGGCTCGGCGCGGCTGTCGACTATGCCCTCGATATCGGGATCGGCCCGATCGAGCGGCGTTGCCGCATGCTGGCGGACCGCCTCCGGGGCGGCCTTGCATCCATTCGCGGCATCAGAGTTCGCGACCTCGGACGCGCTCCGGGAGCCATCGTCAGCTTCACGGTGGAAGGGTACGAGGCGGAAGCGGTCGTCAGCGACGCGGCCGCAGCCGGCATCACGATCGGTGCCTCAGATCCGTCGAGCACGCGCATCGATGCCGAAATCCGCTCGCTGCCGCCGGTGGTGCGCGCCTCCCCGCACTACTACAATACGGACGCGGAGATCGATCGGCTGATCGTCCATTTGGCGGGTTTGACGCGGCGATAGCGGCGATCATGCACGCTCAGGTACAGCGCGCACTCAATCCGGATGCGCCAAGCTTCGCCATGACCTCGTCGAGATGGGCGCTGTCGCGGGTTTCAATCACCAATTGCAGCAACGTCGCCTTGGCCGGAAGATCCGAGAACGTGCGCTGGTGCGAGACCTCGATGATGTTGGCGCCGGCCTCGGCCAGCAGTGCCGCGACCGCAGCCAATTGGCCGGGCCTGTCGGGAATGTCGAGCGACAATTGGGTGAGCCGCCCCTCGCGCGCCAACTCGCGGGTCAGGACCGATGCGATCAGACGTGTGTCAATATTGCCCCCGCTCAGCACCAGCCCGACCTTCTGACCGGCGAAACGGGACGGGTCGGACATCAGCGCGGCGAGGCCAGCGGCACCGGCGCCTTCGACGACCGTCTTCTCGATCGAGATCAGGGTCGCCACCGCGCGCTCGAGCTCGGCTTCGTTGACGAGCGCAATGTCGTCGACAAGGCGGCGGACGATTTCGGTCGTGATCTTGCCGGGCGACTTCACCGCGATGCCTTCCGCGAGTGTGTCGCCACGTGCCGGCAAATTGCCGTCATGGATGGCATTGTACATCGAGGGGTAGAGCCAGGCCTCGACGCCGAGGATCCGCAGCGACGGCTTGATCGATTTCGCGGCAATGGCGATCCCGCTGATCAGGCCACCGCCGCCGATCGGGACGACCAGCGTATCGAGCTCCGGCACGGCCTCGAGTATTTCCAGCCCGACCGTGCCCTGCCCTGCGATGACAAGCGGATCGTCATAGGGATGGACGAAGATCATGCCATGGACTTCGCCGTGGCTGCGCGCATACGCGGCCGCCTCCTCCAGCGTGGCGCCCGTCACCACCACCTCGGCGCCGTGATGCCTGGTGTTCTCGACCTTCACCATGGGCGTGCCGACCGGCATGACGATAGTGGCGGGAATGCCGAGCCGCTTGGCGTGATAGGCGACGCCCTGCGCGTGGTTACCCGCCGACATCGCGACGACGCCCCGCGCGCGCTCCTCCGGCGTCAGCGCCTTGAGGCGGTTGAGCGCGCCGCGCTCCTTGAACGAGGACGTGAACTGGAGGTTCTCGAATTTCAGCCAGATGTCGCAGCCGCAGATATTGCTCAGCGTGCGGCTGTAGCTACAGGGCGTCTCGACGACGGCGCCGCGGATCGTCTCGGCGGCGGCATGGATGTCGGCCGGTACGACCGGAAGGCCGCCCAGATCGGAAGATATGGTTTGGGACAACTCAGCCATAGGACAACATAGAGCATTTGCCCGGCTCCGGCGATAAGCCAACCGCTATTTGGTAAATTCCCGCGAACGTGAAGCCCGCCACAGCGTCCACAGCGTACGCAGCCGCGATGACGGTTGCGGCGTAAATGGATTGCGCCCGGGTTGCGACAGGCGCTTGAGGTCGGCCCGCGCTTGTCCGAGCGGAAGGAACGCTGGACGCACCGATGCCGGCACCTCCACCAGCAGCGACAAGGCCGTCGTCAAATGTTGCTGCGCCTCGCCCGAGAGTTGGCCCAGCGCGGCGCGCAAGTTTGGCGTCTCCTTTCCGGCGAACACGTCTTCCACGTCGCAATCGTGGCTCGCCAGCACCTGCTGCGGCAGGAACAATTGCCGGCGCGCCGCATCGCGCGGCAGATTGGCGATGACCTGTACGATGCCCTGCGCCAGCCCGGCATGGCGGGCGAGATGCTCGGCCGCCGCCGACGGTGGTCCCATGATCCGGGCGGCGAGATCGAACAGCGCCGATGAGGTCGCCGCGAGGTAGCCCTCCAGCGCCGCCATTGTTGGCATTGGGTCGTTGTAGAGATCGAATTGATGCTCGTCGGCGAGCAGCGACAGCGGCTCGACCGGCAGGTCGAAATCACGGATTGCGCGGAGCAGCTCCGCCGCCACCGGATTGCCCTCGGCACTGCCATGGACTTGGCCCGACAGCATGTCGGTCCACCATTGCAGGCGGATTTCACCGGGCAAGGGCTGGCTCACCTGATCGCGGACGCGGACGATCTCGACATTGAAGGCATAGAGCGCCAGCAGCCCGCGGCGCTCGGCAGCGGGCGCGAACAGGGTCGCGGCATAGTGCGGAAAGTCGTGGCTGCGCACGAGGTCAGCACAGAACGCAGCAGAATCCGGCGGCGGCGCGGAGCCACTCATGGCACGGCGATCAGCGCGGCCGCGACGCGCCGCCGTTCGCCGATCATGATGTTGTAGGTACGCACGGCGGGACCGGTCTGCATCGCATCCAGCACCACCCTCGCCGCTTTGAGCGCCTGGCGCAGTTCCGGCGGCGGCAGCCAGACCCCGGTTCCGGTGCCGACCAGGAGCGTGTCGATGCTGTTGGCAGACTTGAAGACTCGATCCAGCGAATAGCGGTCGATCTTTGCAGGGTCCGTTATGTCCCAGGCCCAGATCGCGTCGGGCAGGCAAAGCAGCGATCCCCGATGCGACATGCCGGCAAAGGCAAAGCCGCCCTTGCCATAGGCTTCGATCGGCGCCGAGCGGGGAAAATGCGGTGCGTTGGGATCGCCGGCCATGAGCTTCGTCCGAATGAGCTTACTGCCCTCCCAAACTCCTGCGAGGGCATGCGGTTCGGATCATGCCTTGCTTTTCTTCGCCGGCGTAGCCTTATCGACCGCATCCTCGCGATGCTCGCCGACGCCGAGATAGATCAGGATCGGGGCCGCAATGAAGATCGAGGTATAGGTGCCGACCAGCACCACGCCGAACATCATGACCGCGGTGAAGCTGTGGATGGCATGGCCGCCGAACAGCAGCAGGGCCAGCAGCGCCAGCGTCACAGTGAAATGGGTGATGATCGAGCGCGACAGCGTCGAGTTGATTGATTCGTTGAGGAGCTGCGGCATCGGCATCTTCTTGTAGCGCCGCAGCATTTCACGGATGCGGTCGTAGATGACGACGGTGTCGTTGAGCGAATAGCCCAAAATCGTCAGAAGCGCCGCGATGCTGGTCAGGTCGAAATCGACCTGACTGATCGACATGAACCCGATCGTGAGCACGATGTCGTGCACGTTGGCGATCATGGCGCCAAGCGCGAACTGCCACTCGAATCGGAACCAGAGGTAGATCAGGATCGAGACGATCGCCAGCATCAGGCCGAGCATGCCGTAGGCGAGCAATTCGCCCGATACGCGCGGTCCCACCACCTCGACGCGGCGATAGTCGACGGAATCGCCAAGCGCGGTGCGGACCTTCTGCACGGCCTCCTGCTGGGCGGCGTCGCCGCCCGGCTGCTCCGCGACACGGATCAGGACATCGGCGGGGCCGCCGAATTGCTGCAACTGGACTTCGCCCAGACGCAGGGCATCCAACGTCGTACGCATCGCCGCAATATCGGCGGTGCCGGACTTGGCCTGCACCTCCAGTAGGGTGCCGCCGCGGAAGTCGATGCCGAAATTCAGTCCATGGGTGAAGAACAGCGTGATCGCGACGATCGACAACGCCGCCGAGATCGGGAAGCTGATCCGGCGAAAACGCGTGAAGTCGAAATGGGTATCGTCGGGGACGATGCGCAGCGACGGCAGCCAGCCGAATGCCGCAACCACGGTGAGAATGGCAATGAGGACGCCGAGCCCGATGAGAACAGTGTGATTCACGATCAGGCTCCTAGATCGGCACGCTCTGCGGCCGCTTCCACCGCACCCACCAGGCCACGATCAGCCGGGTCAGGGTGAAAGCGGTGAACACCGTGGTGATGATGCCGATTCCGAGCGTCACGGCGAAGCCGCGCACCGGACCGGTACCGATGTAGAACAGCACCGCGGCGGCAATAAAAGTGGTGATGTTGGAATCGAGGATGGTCGCAAGCGCCCGCTTGAAGCCGGCGTCGATCGCCGAGATCGCGTTGCGGCCGCCACGCAACTCCTCGCGGATGCGCTCGTAGATCAGCACGTTGGAATCGACCGCGATACCGACGGTGAGCACGATGCCCGCGATGCCGGGCAGCGTCAGCGTGGCGTTGAGAAGCGACAACAGGCCGAAGATCATGGCGACGTTGATGGCCACCGCGATGTTGGCGAACACGCCGAACAGCCGGTAGGTCAAGAGCATGAAGATGATGACCAAGATCGAGCCGACATAGGCGGCGAGCTCGCCCTTTTCGATCGAGTCCTGGCCGAGGCCCGGACCGACGGTGCGCTCCTCGACCACCGTGAGCGGTGCCGGCAGCGCGCCGGCGCGCAGCAGGATCGCGAGATCGTTGGCCGATTGCACCGTGAAACTGCCCGAGATCTGGCCTTGTCCGCCGGTGATGGGCTCGCGGATCACGGGAGCCGAGATGACCTTGTTGTCGAGCACGATCGCAAAAGGCAGCCCGACGTTCTCTTGCGTGGCCTGCGAGAACTTGCGCGCGCCCGACGTATTGAACTTGAAACTCACGACGGGTTCGCTGGTGCGCTGGTCGAAGCTCGCTTGGGCATCGGTCAGGTCGCCGCCGGCGACCAGCACCTGCTTCTTGACCACATAGGGTGTGGGCGGCGGTGACGCGCTCATCAGAAGCTCGGATTCCGGCGGCAAACGTCCTTGCTGCGCCTGATCGGGCGGCACCGACGTATCGACCATGCGGAATTCCATCTTCGCGGTCTTGCCCAGCAATTCCTTCAGACGAGTCGGGTCCTGGAGGCCGGGGACCTGCACCAGGATGCGGTCGTTGCCCTGGCGCTGGATGACAGGCTCGACGGTGCCGAGTTCGTTGACGCGGCGTTCGACGATCTGGATCGACTGCTCGATCGTCTTGCGCATGCGGTCGAGCATCGCGGCCTGCGGGATCGTAAGGCGGATCACGCCGCCGCCGGCGTCAGTCACATCCAGGTCGCGCTGACCGCTGGATCCGACCAGTCCGCCCAGCGGCTGGGACAGCTCGCGCAGCTTGGCGAGCGCAGGCTGCAGGTCCGATTCCTTGGTGATCCTAACCTCGGCCGCGTCGTTGCGCACGGTGACGCCGCCGGTGAAGCCGATCTTGGCATCGCGCAGCGTCCGGCGAACATCGTCGCGGACCTGGTCGAGCCTTTCCTTCTTCACATAGTTGCCGTCGACCTCGAGCAGCAGATAGGAGCCGCCTTGAAGATCGAGGCCGAGCACGAGCCGACGCTGCGCCCAGGCGGGCCAGGTCTTGACCTGCGCTTCGGGGAAGAAGTTCGGGACCGCGCAGAGGCACACGATCAGCGCCGTCAGGATAATCCCGAGCGCCTTCCACCGCGTGAAATACAACATCGACTGGACCTGTCAGATCAGGAGATTTGCAGGAAAACTTGAGAGACTCGCGGAAGCACTCACTTCGACGCGGCGTCTTCCTTGGCGCTTTCCTTGGATTCCTTGGCCGGCTCGCCCTTGGCGCGTACGCCGGAGACCATCGAGCGCATCTGCCGCACGCGCACGCCATCGGCGATCTCGAACTCGATCTGGTCGTCGTCGACGACCTTGGTGACCTTGCCGACGAGACCGCCCGAGGTCACGACGGTGTCGCCGCGGCGGATGTTCTTCACCAGGTCGGCGTGGTCACGGACCTTCTTCTGCTGCGGACGCAGAATCAGGAAGTACATGATCACGAAGATCAGGGCGAACGGCAGCAGCGACATCAACATGCCGCTGGTGTCGCCGGCGCCCGCAGCCTGGGCATACGCAGGGGTAATCAGCATTCGGACGATCCTCGTGAGAACGGGGGAAAACCGGTCATGCCCAAATGGCGACCGGTTCGGTCAAATTCGCGCGGACTATAGCGGCCATTGCCCCAATTGCAACGCTGCCAGACCGCCCTTTTAGCTACCTTGCGGCGCGCGCACAGGCCCGATAAGGCTGCATTCTCAGGAACTTCGGACATGCCCCAAAAACCAAGCAAAAGCCCGGCCGGCAAAGGCCCTCGCACCCCTGCCGCGAAGGCAGCCGGCGTCGCGGCAAAACGTCCCAAGGTGGCCCTCAAGGCGGCTTCCAAGACGATTTCCAAGACGACGTCCAAGACGAACCAAAACGTCTCCCAGCAGCGCATCGTTCGCGCGCTGGAGACGATTGCGGCGCACCTCTCCGCGCAAGGCAAGCCCGCCGCCGAACGCGAGTCGTTCAAGCAGGCGGATGCTTTCGTCTGGCACCCGGACGGCCGCCTTGCGGCGGTGCCGCGGGTCAGCCGCGTCGAAATGTTCCTGCTCAAGGGCGTCGACCGGATGCGCGACATCCTGATGGAGAACACCGAGCGTTTCGCCAACGGATTGCCCGCCAACAACGCGCTGCTCTGGGGCGCGCGCGGCATGGGCAAGTCGTCGCTGGTGAAGGCGGCGCATGCCAGCATCAACGCGGAGCGCAAACCGGCCGACAGACTGAAGCTGATCGAGATTCATCGCGAGGACATTGAGAGCCTGCCCTCCCTCATGGAGCAGCTTCGCGCCTCATCCTTCCGTTTCATCGTGTTCTGTGACGACCTCTCGTTCGACGGCAATGATGCGTCCTACAAATCGCTCAAGGCGGTGCTCGAAGGCGGCATCGAGGGGCGGCCGGAGAACGTCATCCTCTACGCCACCTCCAACCGCCGCCATCTGCTGGCGCGCGAGATGATCGAGAACGAGCGCTCGACCGCGATCAATCCCGGCGAAGCCGTCGAGGAGAAGGTCTCGCTGTCGGATCGCTTCGGTCTCTGGCTCGGCTTCCACCGGTGCAGCCAGGACGAATATCTCGCCATGGTGCGGGGCTATTGCAGCCATTTCGGCGTGAAGATCGACGATGACGCCCTGGAACGCGAGGCACTTGAATGGTCGACGACGCGCGGCTCGCGCTCGGGCCGTGTCGCCTGGCAGTTCGTCCAGGAGCTTGCGGGACGGCTCGGCGTCAAGCTGGCGGCGACGTAGCCACAGTCATAGCCCAACCCAAAACTGTCATCGCCCACGAAAGCGGGCGATCCAGTATTCCAGAGACGGTTGTGATCGATCGAGAGGCCGCGGCGTACTGGGTCGCCCGGTTAAGCCGGGCGACGACAGCTTCAGTTGGGAGACAATGTAGGCCTCATCACGCCCCGTTCAGGAATTGAAGCGGATCAACCGGGCTCGATCCCTTGCGGATCTCGAAGTGGAGCTGCGGCGACGCCACCTCCCCGGATTGACCCGACTTGGCAATGACCTGGCCGCGCTTGATGGTATCGCCGCGCTTCACCATCAGCTCACTCGCATGGGCATATGCGGTGACGTAGCCGTTGGAGTGCCGAACCAGGACCAGATTGCCGTAACCTTTCAGCTCGTTGCCGGAATAGGCAACGACACCGTCTTCGGCCGCCTTGACCGGCGTGCCCTCGGGCACCGCGAGATTGATGCCGTCGTTGGATTTGCCATTGGTCTTGGCGCCGTAGCTCGTGACCACCTTGCCGCGCACCGGCCAGCGGAAAGTCGGCAGCGCGCTGGTGGTCTCCGCAGCTTTCGCGGGAGTGTCCGCGGCCTTGTCTTCGACGTTGGCGGTGGCCTGGGCCAGGCGCGCGCTCTGCACCGGCGCGGCGACGGCGGCCATCTTGGTGGCGGGCGCAGGCGCGGCAGCAACCGGCTGCAGCGTCCCCGCGACGGGAGCGGCTCCGACCGGAGCCGCGGCAAGCGGTGCTGCGACAGCGGCGGTCTTGGCCCCGGGCACGGCCAGCCTGGCGCCGAGCTTGAGTTTTGCAGAGGGATCGAGGCCGTTGGCGCGGGCCAATTCGGCCGCCGAGATATGGTTCTTGCGGGCAATGCTGGCGAGCGTGTCGCCGTGGTTCACGAAGTGCGTGCTTGACGGCGCGGCAACGGCCGCAACCGGCTTCGCAGCGGGCGCTGGGGCAGCGGCAACGGGAGCCATGAGCGGCGCGGGCGCAGCCGCCGTAGCTTGGTGCGGAATGATCAGTTGCTGGCCGGGCGAGAGCGCGCGCGGCCCCTTATAGCCGTTGGCGGCGAGGATCGCCTGCGGCGTGACGCGATAGCGTTTGGCAAGCAGGTCGAGCGTATCGCTGGTGCCGACGATGATCTTGGTTCCGCCGACCGGCTGGGCGGCTGCAACCGAGCGTGGCGGCACGGTGGCCGTGGTCTCGAGATGCGGCTGCGCCGGGGGTGCGTAGGAGCCCACGCCGCGTCCGCCTCCGGACACACCGCCTGCTGCAACGGGGTAGGATTGCGGCGTGGATACCGCCGGCGGCAAAGGCTGCGACTGATAATAACCGGACTGCGTCTGCGGCCGCGAATATTGCGGCAACTCACGCTGCGGCGGCGGGGCCTGCTGCACTGAACCGGTCGATTCCTGCGCGAAGGGATTGGAGAAGTTCGACTGGGACATGCGCGACGACATGTCGGCGCTGCACCCTGCGAAGCTGAAGGAGATCAGCGCCAGCACCGCGACCTGCGGCACACGGCGCGAGTAAAGCAACTCGGCGGCAACGGACATGGTTACTCACTCGTACGCAACAGAACTGGTGTTTTAAGTAAACACGCGCCGAGTAAATAACGGCTTAACCCTCCCAATAAGATGTTGGCAGCGCAGCCAATCCGGAATTCTACAGCTCCCGCGCCACGCCGGGCAGCGCCGGCACGAAGCGGACCTCGACGAGTTCCTTGCGCTCGATCCCGGCTTCGGTCCGGCTCAGCCGGATCAGCGTCTGCACCCCCTGATGCGGGCCGACGGGCGCGATCAGGATGCCACCCACCTCCAGCCGCTCGACCAGGTTCTCCGGGAGCTGCTCCATCGCGGCCGTGACGATGATGCGATCGAACGGGCCAATATTGGGGGGCAGATTGAGTCCGTCGCCCAGCATCACCTCGACGTTGTGATAGTTGAGTTTTTCAAGCCTGATACGTGCGGCATCCGCAAGCTTGCGGTAGCGCTCGACCGTCAACACCTGGCCGGCGAGCCGCGACAGCACCGCCGCCTGGTAGCCCGAGCCGGCGCCGATCTCGAGGACGCGGTGCTTCTTCTGAAGCTGGAGCTGCTCGGTCATGTAGGCGACGACAAAGGGCTGGCTGATGGTCTGCCCGCAGGCGATCGGGAGCGCGCTGTCGCGATATGCGCCGTCCCGATCGGCGTCGTCGACGAATTGATCGCGCGGCACCTCCTCCATGGCCCTCAGGACCGCCTGGTCGCTGATGCCCCGACGCCTCAGCGTGAGCTGAAACATCATCTTTTCCGGCGGGTGCTGATGGGGGGTCATTGCCTGCTTGTGCTGTGTTTGCGGTCCGGGACGCCCAACCCGGGCGCGAGATTCCTGTTCGGGCTCAGGGAACCCATGATAGGCTTCGGATGGCGTAGTTGACCATAAATTGGCTTGCAACGGGCGAGCCGCGATGGCCATTTTCAGGCATCCGTTCGTCGAAACGCGCATTGCGTCGATTCATGTTATCTGCGAACGTTTTTGGCAATGGGCAAGGACTCGACCATGACCGCGACGGGGCTTACTGGCCGCTCTGTATTCCTCGTCGAAGACGAGGTGATGATCAGGATGATGGTCGCGGACATGCTCGAAGAGCTTGGCTACAAGATCGCAGCCGAGGCGGGCGACATCACCGAAGCCATGCGGCTCGCCCAGGCAACCGAGTTCGACATCGCCATTCTCGACGTCAACGTCAACGGCAAGGTCATCTCGCCGGTCGCCGATGTCATCAAGGCGAAGGGCTGCCCGTTCATCTTCGCCACCGGATACGGTTCCTCGGGCCTGCCCGAGCAGTACCGCGATCGGCCGGCGCTTCAGAAGCCATTTCAGCTCGACGCCCTCGGCAAGACCATCGAAGCCGCGCTTCGCGGCGGCTAGGCCCCATTCCAGGTCGGATTACTTCAGCGTCGGACTTACTTCAGCGTCGCACTCAGCGCCTCGGAAAACGCCTCGTTGGTCCGGTCGAGCCTGAGCGGCGTGACGGAGACGTAGCGTTCGCGGAGCGCCGCGAGATCGGTGCCGTCGGCCGGCGTATCCATCATCGCGGTGCGCTCGAAGCCGATCCAGAAATACGGATTGCCACGGCCGTCCCTGCGCTCGTCGATCCTAAGGAAGCCGAGATTGCGCTTGCCTTGCCGCGTCACGCGGATGCCCAGCACATCCTCCGGCGCGCAGGCCGGGAAGTTGACGTTGATGACGGTGTCCTTCGGGATGCCGGCGGCGATCACCTTGCGCAGGATGTCGGGCCCGAATTTGCGGGCCGTGTCCCACAGCGGCCGGTCGCGGGTCTCCACGCTGAACTCCTGCGACAGGGCGAAGGACGGCAGCCCCAGGATGGTGCCCTCCAGCGCGCCGGCGATGGTGCCGGAATAGACCACGTCCTCGGCGACGTTGCGGCCCTTGTTGACGCCGGACAGCACGACATCGGGCAGCTTGGCGCCGAGGATGTGGCGCGCGCCCATGATGACGCAGTCGGTCGGCGTGCCGCGCACCGCGAAATGCCGCGGTCCGACCTCGCGTAGGCGCAGCGGATCGTTCAGCGACAGCGAATGCGACACGCCGGACTGGTCGAGCTCAGGCGCGACCACCCAGACGTCATCGGACAATGCACGCGCGATCTCCTCCAGGACCTTGAGGCCGGGGGCGTGGATGCCGTCGTCATTGGTGCAGAGAATGCGCATGGGAAAGGTCGATTCCTGAAGCGGGTCTGAGCCGTCTTATCCGGCCGGGGCCGATCAGGCAAACCGGCCGGCTGGGGGCGGCACCCGGTTGCCGGCTTGGCCGGCTATCGGCGAACGCGCCATTGCGGCAGGAAGCGCGCCAGCCGGCCCTCCGCGTGCAATTTCATCGCCGGCACGACCGGGCTCACGATGGGAGCCTCGATGACGCCGAGCGCCTCCAGCTGTGCGACGAACGCGTCCGGCACCGGCGCCTGCGGAAAGCGTTCGCGTGCCAGCGACAGTGCCTGGTCGAAATCCGCGGCATTCACACCGGGCTTGGCGCGCCGGCTCTGGACCAGATCGTCGTCCCAGAGCCGCGTGATCGCGATGTCGAGCACGCCACGCAGCCGCTGATCGACGGCCTGGATACCGGCACCCGTCACCGCCCATTGTCTGCCGACCCAGAAGATATCGCGGTGCAAGGCCATGAACGATCGGTTCGCGTTGTCGGGTGGCCGGCAGGATAACCGGCCGCCCGATCTTCGCAACCAAACGTTTCTCCGTTTCAGATTGGCGGCACGCCTAGTCGCGTGCGACCACCTTCAGCCCGCCCATATAGGGCTGGAGCACGCTGGGGACCGCAATCGAGCCGTCCTCTTGCTGATAGGTCTCCATCACGGCGATCAACGCGCGGCCTAGCGCTGTGCCGGAGCCGTTGAGCGTGTGCACGAACCGCGGCTTGCCATCGGGGCCGCGCGAGCGCGCGTCCATCCGGCGGGCCTGGAAATCGCCGCAAACCGAGCAGCTTGAGATCTCGCGGAATGCCCCGCCGTCGCCCTGACCCGGCATCCAGACCTCGATGTCATAGGTTTTTTGCGACGAGAAACCCATATCCCCGGTGCACAGCGTCATCACGCGGTAATGCAGCTCAAGCCGTCGCAGCACTTCCTCGGCACAGGCGAGCATGCGCTCGTGCTCGTCCTTGCTCGTCTCCGGCGTCGTGATCGAGACCAGTTCGACCTTGGTGAACTGGTGCTGCCGGATCATGCCGCGGGTGTCGCGCCCTGCGGCGCCCGCCTCCGCGCGAAAACACGGCGTCAGCGCAGTCAGCCGCATCGGCAGCTGCTTTTCGTCGAGGATGGATTCTCGGACGAGATTGGTGAGCGCCACCTCCGCGGTCGGAATGATCCCGAGACGCTCGGTCCGGAGCCGCTCATGGTCGGGCGCGGCGAGCAATTCGCCCTTGATCGCCCAGAACTGGTCGTCCTCGAACTTCGGCAATTGTCCGGTGCCGAACATGATCTCGTTGCGCACGAGCAGCGGCGGATTGATCTCGGTATAGCCGTGCTCGTCAACGTGTAGATTCAGCATGAACTGGCCGAGCGCGCGTTCGAGCCGCGCCAGTCCCTTCTTCAACACGACGAAGCGCGCGCCGGAGAGCTTCGCTGCGGTCTCGAAATCCATGTCACCGAGCGCGGCGCCGAGATCGTCATGGGGTTTTGGCACGAACGCGTAGTTGCGCCTGTTGCCGAAGACATGGCGCTGCACATTGCCGTGCTCGTCGACACCATCGGGCACCTCGCCGAGCGGCAGATTGGGGATCGCCGCCAGCTCCTTGGCGAGCTCCGCGTCGGCAGCCTTCGCGGTCGCCTCGAGCTCCGGCATGGTGGTCTTGAGCTCGGCGACCTCCGCCATCAGCTTCGCCGCGCGCGCCTCGTCCTTCGTCTTCTTGGCATCGCCGATTTCCTTTGAGGCCGCATTGCGCCGCGCCTGCGCCTGCTCGGAAGCCAGGATCGCCGCACGCCGGGTCTCGTCGATCGCAAGCAGCGATGCCGACATCGGCTTCAGGCCGCGTCGTGCGAGGCCGGCGTCGAAGGCTTGCGGGTTGTCGCGGATCGATTTGATGTCGTGCATGGCCGTGGTCCTGGGGCTTGTTGCAACCCTGCAAATCCTGGATTTGCATTTATGCAAATGGCTGCTTCCCCTAGCACGGCTGTCATCGCCCGCGAAAGCGGGCGATCCAGTATTCCAGAAACATCACTGATTCCCCGATAGGCCGCGGCGTACTGGATTCCCCGCTTTCGCGGGGAATGACACCGGAGTATGGGGCGCCCTACTCTGCCGGATTGGCCGGCGTCGATACGTCGGTGCCGCTAGAGGCTTGCGAAGCTGCAGCCTTCTTCTCCACAATTCCCACCGCGATGATCGAGCCCTCGTAGAGCGCGAGCAAGGGAATCGCGAGCGAGCACTGGCTGAGCACATCGGGCGGGGTCAGAACGGCCGCGATGACGAAGGCAACGACGATGAAATAGCGGCGCTTCTCGCGCAGCATTTTAGACGTGACGATGCCGATGCGCCCCAGCAGCGTCAGGATCACCGGAAGCTGGAAGGCGATGCCGAAGGCGAAGATCAGCGACATCATCAGCGACAGATATTCGCCGACCTTGGGCAGCAGCTGGATCTGCGCGGTCTCGTCACTGCCGGCCTGCTGCATGCCGAGCGAGAAGCGGACCAGCATGGGCAGCACGACGAAATAGACCAGTGCTGCGCCCAGCACGAAGAAGAACGGGGTCGCGACCAGATACGGCAGGAAGGCCTGCTTCTCGTGCTTGTAGAGTCCGGGAGCGACGAACTTATAGATTTGTGTCGCGACGATCGGGAACGAGATGAAGCCGGCGCCGAACAGCGCGAGCTTGAGCTGGGTGATGAAATATTCCAGCAGCGCGGTGTAGATGAATTTCGAGTTCTCGGGACCCGCGATCCACACGAACGGCCAGACCAGCACGTTGTAGATCTGCTTGGCGAAGAAGAAGCAGAAGATGAAGGCAATGCCGAAGCCGAGCAGCGCTTTGATCAGCCGCGAACGCAGCTCGATCAAATGGTCCATCAGGGGAGCTTTGCTGGCCTCGATATCGGCGGCGCTCATGACGCTTTGGCGCCCTTAATCGCCTCGGCCGGCGCAGTGTCCTGGGTGACCGAATCTTGCGTGACCGAACCTTGAGCGACCTGCGCCTGCTCGACCTCACGGGTGATGGCGAGCGGCTCGTTCACGGCCGCATGTGCCTCGGCTTCCACGAAGGTCTCCGGCGTCGGCGCTTCCGGCGTGGTGGGCGTCGTCAGCACTTCGCTTGAAGTCGCCGACGGTTCGACAGCGGTGGAGATCGAGGTCTCGGCGGGCTTGTCCAGCGCATCGACGCGGAGCGCGTCGCTGACGTCTTTCTGGAGCGAGGTCATCAAATTGTTGCCGGCGAAGCCGGAAGCCGCTTCCTTGACCTCGTCGAAGCTCTTCTTGAGGTCGGCCATTTCGGCCTCGCGCATCGCTTCCTGGAATTGGCCCTGGAATTCGGCGGCCATCTTGCGCGCCTTGCCCATCCACTGCCCGACCATGCGCAGCACGCCCGGCAGCTCTTTCGGGCCGATGGCGATCAGGGCCACGACCCCGATCAGGACCAGTTCACTCCACCCGATGTCGAACATGAGGTCTTCCGTTCACGCCAGCCGCAGCCGGCCCAATCCCTCGCGCGCAGGATCGGGTCCGCTACCCGCGTCTCGCGTGCTCTCTGGCTCAGACGGCCTTGCTGCCGACGTCCGACCGTGCCGCGGTCGGCGCGGCATTGTTGTGCTCGATGGACTTGGCCGGCTCGGGCTTGTCGGCGACCTTGTCGTCGTCCTGCATGCCCTTCTTGAACGCCTTGATGCCCTGCGCCACGTCGCCCATCAGATCCGAGATCTTGCCGCGACCGAACAGCAGCAGGACCACTGCGATCACCAGGACCCAGTGCCAAATGCTGAGTGAACCCATCCTGCAACCCTCCAAACGCGCATGGCCGGGGACCGGCCGATCTTCACCGAAACCTAGGCTTGGCAGGTGTCAAAAACAAGGACCAAGGCAGCGCCAATTCGCTGTTGGCGCTACGTAATTTTGCTAGTGTTAACTGGTCGCAGGCGGCCGGTAAAAGGCCGGGACTTCAGTCCTCGCTGCCACCCCCGCCCCCCTCATGGCCGCCTTCCGGCGGCGTCTCAGGCTCGACCGCGGGCGCCAGCGCCAGATCAAGGTCCTCGCCCGGCTCCAGCGGATCCTCGTCTTCCCGCAAAGTCGGGTCATCCGACGGCGTCGGCACGCTGAATCCGGTCGGCAGGCGCGAATCCAGCAGGCCCGTGCCCTTCAGCTCCTCCAGGCCCGGCAAATCGCCGAGCTGTTCCAGAGTAAACTGCGACAGGAAGTCCTCGGTGGTTCCGAAGGTCAAGGGACGGCCCGGCGTCTTGCGACGACCGCGCGGCTTGATCCAGCCGGTTTCCAGCAGCACGTCCAGCGTGCCCTTCGAGGTGACGACGCCGCGGATCTCCTCGATCTCGGCGCGCGTCACCGGCTGGTGATAGGCGATGATCGCCAGCACTTCGATCGCGGCGCGCGACAGGCGGCGGGTCTCGGTGCTCTCGCGGGTCATCAGCCAGGCGAGATCGCCCGCGGTACGGAAGGTCCATTTGTTGGCGACCCGCACGAGATTCACGCCGCGCAGGGAGTAGTCGGCCTGCAACTGCTCGAGCGCGGCCTTCACGTCGACGCCCTCGGGCATGCGCTTGGCCAGCGTCGCGGTGTCCAGCGGTTCATTCGAAGCGAACAGCAGCGCTTCCAGCAGCCGCAATTCTTCGGGACGTGCCTGGGACTCGTTCTCCATCGGCTCGGCCTCTTCTACCCGCACTTCAGCCAGGCTTGCCATGGCAGATTCTCCTTGTTGCACTTAAGCGACCGGCGCATCGGGCGCAGGAGCTGCGTCCATGACCGGCTTGGGGCGCCCCTTCCGGAAATAGATGGGCGCAAACGCCTCTTTCTGATTCAGCTCGAGCTGACCTTCGCGCACCAGCTCGAGCGCAGCCGCGAAACTCGAGGCGAGCACCGTCGCGCGCTGCGTCGGATCGGCGACATGCTGAAGCAGAAAATCGTCGAGAACGCCCCAATCGTCTTGCTCGCTGATGCTGCCGACCAGCCGCTCCAGCGTGGCGCGCGCCTCGGCGAGCGACCACACCGTGCGCTTGGCCAGATGCACGCTCGCCAGCACGCGCGACTGGCGCTGCGCGGCATAGGCGGTGAGCAGGTCATAGAGCGTCGCGGTATATTTCGGATGCCTGATCTCGGCGATCTGCTCGGGCTCGCCGCGCGGGAAAATGTCGCGCAGCAATTGCTGCCGGTTCATCAGCCGGTTGGCGGCTTCACGAATGGCCTCCAGCCGGCGCAGCCGATTGGCGAGCGCCGTTGCCATCTGCTCGGCGCTCGGGCCTTCCGCACTCGGCGGCTCCGGCAGCAGCAGACGCGATTTCAAGAAGGCGAGCCATGCCGCCATCACGAGATAGTCGGCGGCGAGCTCGAGGCGGATCTTTCGCGCGGCTTCGATGAAGTGGAGATACTGGTCGGCGAGCGCCAGGATCGAGATCTTGGCGAGATCTACCTTCTGCTGCCGCGCCAGTGCGAGCAGCAGGTCGAGCGGACCTTCATAACCCTCGACGTCCACCACCAACGCCGGCTCACCCTCGGCGAGCTCTGCGGGCCGCCCGGTTTCAAACGATAGGATTTCTGCGGTCATGCCGATGCCGTGTTTGCCCGTGCGATCAATGCCTCCAGTTCGGCGCGCGCGGCCGCGCGATCGAACGGTTGCGGTCCTTTACGCGCAGCGAGCGCGGCGTTCGCCCGCTCCAGCGCCCTGCCCGCCAGTTCGGGTGTCTGGCCGGCGACCTCACGCATTTCCTCGATGTTGCCGTTGCAATGCAGGGCCATGTCGCAGCCGGCCGCAAAAATGGCGCGGGTCCGTTCGGCGATGTTGCCCGACAGCGCGTTCATCGACACGTCATCACTCATTAACAAACCCTGGAACCCGATTGCGCCGCGAATCACCTCAGCGATCATTGTCGCAGATGTCGTCGCCGGATGGGCGGGGTCGACCGCGCTAAACACAACATGTGCAGTCATGGCCATCGGAAAATGCGCCAAAGGCTTGAATGCCGCGAAGTCGGTGCGATCCAGTTCGTCGCGCGACGTGTCGACCGTCGGCAGATTGAAATGGGTATCGGCCGTAGCTCGGCCATGGCCGGGGATGTGCTTGAGCACCGGCAACACGCCACCCTGTTCCAGGCCCTCGGTGACCGCGCGGGCGATCGCGGCGACCTTTCCCGGTTCGGTGCCGTAAGCCCTGTTCCCGATGACGGCGTTGGCGCCAGCCACCGGCACGTCGGCCAGCGGCAAGCAATCCACGGTAATGCCGAGATCTGCGAGATCGCACGCGATCAGCCGGGCGCTGAGGCGCGCCGCGGTCAGCCCGAGCGCCGAATCAGTATCGTAGAGGCCTGCGAAAATAGCGCCCGGCGGATAGACCGGCCAATGCGGCGGCGCCAGGCGCTGCACCCGCCCACCCTCCTGATCGATCAGGACAGGGGCATCACCGAAACCCGCAACCGCCCGCAATTCCGCAACGAGTGCAGCAACTTGAGCCGGCGTCTCGACATTGCGCTTGAAGAGGATGAAGCCCCACGGGCGTTCGCTGCGGATAAACTTCCGCTCGGCGGCGGTTAGTTCCGTTCCGGAAACGCCGGTAATGAAGGCCCGCGTGCTCATACGGCCGATTAACCCTGACCCGCGAGAGGGTCAAGGAAACGGCCGTTAATTCCTCTGGACGAAGCAGGCAGACAGGCCAGCGGATTTCAAACTGTTGCAGGCCTGGTTCGCCTCTTCGAGCGATCCGTACGGCCCAGCGAAGGCGCGGTAGACGATTCCCTTGCCCTTGTCGGTCAGGTCGACCCGCTTGACCACGGGTGCGCGGGAGCCAAGCACGCTGCCGTACTTGCTCTGAAGCACCCGGTAGGAGGCGTGGGCGCTATCCTCGGTCTGCTGCGAGGAGACCTGCACGACGTAGCCGCCGCCACCGCTGCTCGCGGGCGCAATTTGCGTCGGATTGGTCGCAGCCATCCGCTGCGGTGGCTCCGCGGCCGGCGCCGATTGCGGCGCCAGCGAGAGCGGCTGATTGGCACTGGCATTGGCCGAGGTCGGCGGCGTGCGTGGTGCAGCTGGTGCCGCAACGGGCTTCGGGAGAGCTGTCGGCTTCGCGGCCGTGGCCGCTTGCGACGCGGTGGCGTCGGTCTGATCGCCCTTCACGGCCACGGTCCTGATCGCGCGCGGCGAATTGTTCGGCAGCGTGCCGTTACTCGGATTCGGGCCCGCACTCGACAGCGGAATGCTGGACGGCGACACGCTCGCGACTGGCGGCGGGTTCGCGTTCTGGTTCAGCGCCGGGAACACCACGCGGGGACCTCCCGCCTTGGCGTTGACGTCGACAGGCGCCTCCTCGCGCGGCACTATCTTCTCGGCGCCATCTCCGGTGACCATGCGGTCCGGTACCTTGGCTGAGGAGTCCGACGGCGCCGGCACGATTTTGGTCGGCGTGTTGTCGGCCTTGATGATCGGCGGCTCGCCGCTGCGGGGCGAGCCCACATAGGTCTTGTAAGCGAACGCAGCGCCGGTCCCGACCACGGCAAGGGCCAGGATCGCCGCGACGGTCATCATGCCGCCGCGCTGCTTCTTCGGCTCGTCGAGATCGGCCTCGGGATAGTCGCTCTGGAACGCGTAAGGATCGTCGGGATAGGCGGGATCGCGCTGATAGTCCTGCTCGCCCGCCTCCAGCCGTCCGTAGAGCGCCTCGTCGTAGCGCGCCGGATCGGGCTGCTGGTGGGCTTGCTCCTGGTAAGCCTGATCGGGCTGCTGATATGCCTGATCCTGATAGGCCTGCCCCTGATGGGTGCGAGCTTGATAGGCCTGATCCGGATAGGCCTGCGGCTGACGATAATCAGGTTCAGGCTCGGGCGCAGTCGGCTGGGCTGAATAACGATGCAGTGGATGAACCGGGTTTACGGAAGCGGGATAGGCAGGCTCAGCTGGCACCGTCTGCGGCTGCACATTGGCGCGCCGCATCCATGAGGGTGGCCCGGGCGGCGGCGGGGCCTGCTCGGCATAGTCCTGCTGGCCATCGTCCTGGCGATAGTCATCGTCCTGATAGCTCTGGGCAGGCGCAGGTGCTGCAGGCGGGTGCACGCCCGGCCGCCCTTGCGCTGCGAACGGATCGGTTTGCCCGATCAGGCGAGCAAGTTCGGCCAAGGGATCACCGTTCTCCGCCCTCCCATGCTGATCGCCACCGCGATAGTCATCGGAAGGAAACGGTCTGTCCTGATATCGTTCGGCCATCGTGATGATGCGTCCCTTCGGGAAAGCCGCGCGCCCCTCGACCAAGGCGCGGCTTTCGACCCACAAGGCTTTCAACCAAGTCTAAGCGATCCGGCTTCTGCCGGTTACCCCCGAAATCCCTTAAGTAGTTCGCCCCAAACTACCGCATCTCGTCCGGAGCATGGACGCCGAGGATGGCGAGGCCCGATGCCAGGACAGAGACGACGCCCTGGACCATGGCCAGCCGCGCCTTCGTTAGATCTGCATCATTATTGATAATGAAGCGTAAATAGGGCAAATCGCGCCCCTTCGTCCAAAGTGCATGAAATTCGCTGGCTAAATCATAGAGATAGAAGGCAATTCGGTGCGGCTCGTGGGCGGTTGCGGCCGCTTCCAGCATGCGCGGAAATATTGCGAGCCGCTTAAGAAGGTCGAGTTCAGCCGGGTTCGACAGCCGTTCCACCGCCGACTCACCCAGCCAGGCGATGCGCTTTTCCGTTTCCTCCGGGAGTTCCGGGAACACCTCGGCCCGGGCGTTGCGGAAGATCGAGTGGCCGCGGGCGTGGCCGTACTGCACGTAGAACACCGGGTTGTCACGCGACTGTTCCATGACCTTGGCGAGGTCGAAGTCGAGCACCGCGTCGTTCTTGCGGTAGAGCATCATGAAGCGGACGGCGTCCTGGCCGACTTCATCCACCACCTCACGCAAGGTGACGAAGTCCCCGCTCCGCTTGGACATTTTCACCGGCTCGCCGTTGCGCAGCAACTTCACCAGCTGGACGATCTTGACGTCGAGCGCCCCCTTGCCGGAGGTGGTCGCCTTCACCGCCGCCTGCATGCGCTTGATGTAGCCGCCATGGTCGGCGCCCCAGACGTCGATCATCTCCGCGAAACCACGATCGAACTTGTTCTTGTGGTAGGCGATGTCGGCGGCGAAGTAGGTGTAGGAATTATCCGACTTGATCAGCGGGCGATCGACGTCGTCGCCATAGGCGGTCGCCTTGAACAGCAACTGCTCGCGATCTTCCCAATCCTCGGTCGGAGCCCCCTTTGGGGGCGGCAGACGGCCCTGGTAGACGTCGCCCTTGGCGCGCAGGAAATCGATGGTCTCGGCGACCTTGTTGTTGCCGGCGTTCTGTAGCGAGCGCTCGGAGAAGAACACGTCGTGGCGGATGTTGAGCGCGGCGAGATCATCCTTGATCTCGTCCATCATCATCGCGATCGCCTTGGCGCGCACCGTCGGTAGCCACGCGCCCTCGCTCACGGCGAGGAGCTTGTCGCCGTGCTCCTGCGCCAGCGCCTGCCCGACCGGCTTCAGATAGTCGCCGGGATAAAGGCCTTCCGGCATCGCGCCGATGTCTTCGCCGAGCGCCTCGCGATACCGGAGGAACGCGGAGCGGGCGAGCACGTCGACCTGCGCGCCGGCGTCGTTGATGTAATATTCGCGCGTGACGTCACGGCCTGCGAATTCAAGCAGGCTCGCCAGCGCATCGCCGAACACGGCGCCGCGGCAATGGCCGACATGCATCGGTCCGGTGGGGTTGGCGGAGACATATTCGACGTTGACCTTGGAGCCGCCGCGGACGCGGCCGTAATCGGCGCCCTCGCGCAGCACGGTCCGTAGCGCCTCGGCCCATGCGGCCGGCTCCAGCGTCAGGTTGATGAAGCCTGGACCTGCGACGTCGACCTTGGCGATCAACGGGTCCGCGCGCAGCCGTTCGGCGATCTGCTCGGCGAGGTCGCGCGGCTTTGCCTTTGCCTCTTTCGCAAGCACCATGGCTGCGTTGGTCGCCATGTCGCCATGGGAAGCATCGCGCGGCGGCTCGACCACCACGCGCGAGAAATCGATGCCCTCGGGCCAGTTGGCTTCCGCCGCGAGCGCGCGGCAGACCGCGTGCACGCGTGCGAGCACGTCGGCGAACAGGTGCAGTGCTGAGGATGTGTCGGGCATGGGCGCCGCCTAACGCAAATCCGGGGTCGAGTCAAAGAGCCGCTGGTGCTCGGTCAGGGCGAAACGGTCGGTCATTCCGGCAATGAAATTCCCGATCCGGCGGGCCCGGTCGCCCTCGTTGTCCGCCTCCGCCCCGACCAGCCATTCCGGCGGCAGCTCGCCGGGCGAGGTGAGGTATTTTGCGAACAGGTCGAACAGGATCTGTTCCGCCTCGCCCATCACCCGCATGACCCGCTTGTGGCGGTACATGTGCTGATAGAGAAAGCGCTTGATGGCGGCCTCCTCCTCGGCGACCGCGGCGGGGAATGCGATCAATGCCCGGCTCTGCTGGCGCACGTCCTGTGCGGATTGCGGTTTCACGGCGGTAAGGTTTATCTGGGCCTCGGCGAACACGGCACCGATCAAGTGTGAGATCAGCTCGCGCACCAGCTCGGCGCCGCGCCTGACGTCTTCGAGATCGGGGTAATGCGCAGAAGTCTCGGCGATGATCTCCGCGGTCAGCGGCATCACCTTGAGGTCGTCGAGGTGAAACAGGCCGGCGCGCAGACCGTCGTCGATATCGTGGGCATCATAGGCGATGTCGTCCGCGATCGCGGCGACCTGTGCCTCCAGCGAGGCGAAACTCCACAATTCGAGATCATAGATCTTGATGTAGTCGGCGATGCCGACGGGAACGCCGCGCTCGCGATAACGCCCGGCCGGCGCACCGCTGCGATCGGTCAGCGGGCCGTTGTGCTTGACGATGCCCTCCAGCGCTTCCCAGGTCAGGTTGAGCCCGTCGAATTCGGGATAGCGCTGTTCCAGGGCCGCAACGACGCGGAGCGTCTGGGCGTTGTGATCGAAGCCGCCAAAATCCTTCAGGCAGGCGTCCAGCGCCCGCTCGCCGGCGTGCCCGAACGGCGGATGGCCGAGATCGTGGGCGAGCGCCAGGGTTTCCGTGAGGTCCTCGTCCAGCCCGAGCTGCCGGGCCAGCGCGCGGGCGATCTGCGCCACCTCCAGCGAATGGGTCAGCCGGGTGCGGTAGTGGTCGCCCTCGTGGAACACGAACACCTGGGTCTTGTATTTCAGCCGGCGGAACGCGGTGGAATGGATCACCCGGTCGCAATCCCGTCGAAACGGGCTGCGGGTCCGGCTTGGCGGTTCCGCGACCAATCGGCCGCGACTGCGCTCGGGATCGCAGGCATAGGGCGCGTGGGGGGCAGCCATTCCGACGGACACGGCGAATTTAGTCTCTATCCATTTGATTCTGCGTATGGTGGCACTTAACTATGCCGGACGCGGGATACCAACTGAATAGGGCACGTGACCTTCAGGTGACCTTGGTGTGAGCGGGCCTATCGGAGACGAACGATGACGACTGACGTGACCATCAGTGACAAGGCCGCACGCCGGATTGGGGAGATCCTCAAGGGCGAAGGGTCTGGCGCGATGCTGCGGATCTCGGTCGAGGGCGGAGGCTGTTCCGGTTTCCAGTACAAGTTCGACATTGACCGTGCCCGCACTGACGACGATCTCGTGATCGAGCAGGACAATGCGGTGGTGCTGGTCGATTCCGCCTCGCAGCCGTTCCTGGCGGGGTCGCAGGTCGATTTCGTCGACGATCTGATCGGCGCCTCGTTCCGCGTCAACAATCCGAACGCCACGGCGTCCTGCGGCTGCGGGACCAGCTTCTCGATCTGACGTCGCCGGCTAGGCGCCGGTCATCTGCCTTTCCTCGTCCGTCCACTCCACGTCGACCGACATGAGCTCCGGCTGAAGTGGTGCGTCTCCCGCCATCACATGTCCATCGAGCGCGCGCAGCAGCGCCGCCAGCAGCGCGGGTTTGCGTAGCGGCTTGGCCAGGAAGTCCGACATGCCGGCCTCGCGGCAGATCTTGACGTCCTCGGGGAAGGCATTGGCGGTGAGCGCGATGATCGGCAAGGATTCGAATCGGCCACCTTGCGCACGGATCGCCCGGGTTGCGGCAAGGCCGTCCATGTCGGGCATCCGCACGTCCATCAGCACGAGATCGTAGTCTTCCTCCGAGGCCGCCGCGACGGCCTCGACGCCGTCGGTGACGACGCGCAGCTCGACGTCGAAGGCCCCTAACATCTTGCTCACGACCATGCGGTTGACGGCGTCGTCCTCGGCGACCAGCACCCTCAGCGGTCGGTCGAGACTCGCGATACGCGCCTTGAGGTAGTCGGCTTCGTCGCGGTCGGCAATGTAGTCGGATGCCTGCTCCTGGCTCCAGGGCAGCACCAGCGTGAAGCTGAATGTCGAGCCCTCGCCCGGCGTCGAGGTGACGCCGATGGTGCCGCCCATCTGTTCGATGATGCGCCGGGAGATCGCAAGCCCAAGCCCGGTGCCGCCGAAGCGGCGGCTGATCGAGGCGTCGGCCTGCGCGAAGTCGGAGAAGAGCTGGCCAAGCTTCTCGGGGGCGATGCCGATACCGCTGTCGGTCACGCTCCATTCGACGGTGGCGAGCAGATCGCGGCGGGCCTGACAGACGGCTGCGATCGTGACTTCGCCTTGGTCGGTGAACTTCACCGCGTTGGATGCGAGGTTGAGCAGGACCTGGCGGATACGCGCGACATCGCCGCGCAGCGTCGGCGGCAGGTTCGGATCGAGCTTGACCTTGACCGCGAGCCCCTTGCTCTTGGCACTCGCGCGCACGACGGTCGCCAATGTCTCTACCAGCGCCTGCGGCGCGAAGTCGATCACCTCGAACGCGAAGCGTCCAGCCTCGAGCTTGGAGAGGTCCAGGATGTCGTTGAGGATGCGCTGGAGATTGTCGCCGGACTCGCGGATCGTGGTGACGGCCTCGTGCTGCTCCGGATCGAGTTTTGTCTCCAGAAGCATGCTGGCAAGCCCGAGCACGCCGTTCATCGGCGTGCGGATCTCGTGGCTCATCACCGCGAGGAAATCCGATTTGGCGCGGCTCTCGGCCTCGGCCTTTTCCGCGCGCCAGCGCTCGGTCACGTCGCGGCCGAAGCCGCGATAGCCGAGGAATTGACCGTCGCGGTCGTAGGCCGGCTTCGCGGTGAGCGACCACAGCCGCGCCTCGCCGCCGGCGACGACCTTGAGATTCATCTCGTGCAGCGGTTCGGCGTGCTCCATCAGGCCGACGACATTGTAGGCCGCGCTCTTGTCTTCGGGGCACAGCATGTCGAGCACGTCGGCGAAATGCGAGCCCTTCAGCAAGGGCAGTGGCAGCTGTGCGACCGCGGCGAAGCGCTCGGGCACGTCGACCAAATGCCCTTCGGCGTCGGTCTGCCACAGCCAGTCGCTGGCGTTCTCCTGAAAATCTTTCAGCAACAGCGAGATGATCTCGGTCTGGCGCTCGAGCTCAAGCTGGGCCTTGAGATTGCCAAGGAACAGATTGCCTTGCGAGACGATGTTGCGCGCCATGAAGAACGCGAACAGCAGCAGGAACACGGCGGTCACGAGGTAAGGCCCGGTGCCGCATAACAGCAACGCACCGGCACAGGCGATCGTCGTCGTCGCGAGATAGACAAGGCCCGCACGCGGGAAGGTCGAGAGCGTGAAGGCACCGCCGGACATCATGCCGACCATAAGGCAGGCCAGAATGAGCTGACTGGTCGGCTCGATGCGGCTGAACAGCGCGACCGGCAGCGTGCCCCAGATTGCGGCGAGGAAGAACGCCTGCCGCAACATCTGCCGCGCGGCGCGGGGTGAGGCTTCCTGAGGCGGGCTTTGGTGGGAGCGCCGCCACGCGCGCACCGCGAGCGAGGCGGCGGTCGCGAGGGTCATGCCCCAGATCGCGAGAAAGTCGTTCCAGCCACGACCCCAGAACAAAATCAGCACAACGGCGACGTTGAGCATGGCGACGGCCATCGTCACGGGGATCAGGCGTATCACCGCGTCGATCTGCTTGGCGCGGATGCGGCTCAGCTCGCGGTCGCTGAGACCGGCGGTCAGGCCGTCCTCGATCTCGTAGCCGCCGAGCCAGTACAGGAACGCGCCGATCAACCCGTCGCGGGGCTCGGTTGGCTTCATGGCTTTGTTCGGCCGTCCCATTCGAAAAACCTTTCCACGATCAATGGCCCAGGCCCGACTTAAGCCGGGTTAATTTTGTGGGAGATTTCGCAGCGTCCTTGACGGGCGCGTTTGCATTTTGTTCTAACCATGGCCCCTGCCCGGAGCCGCCAAGATGCCCATCAGAATAGCCACCTGGAACGTGAACTCGGTCCGGCAGCGCATCGATCTCCTCCTGACCTGGCTGAAGGAGTGCCAGCCGGACATCGTCTGCCTCCAGGAGATCAAATGCGTCGACGAAGCCTTCCCGCGGCTGGAGATCGAGGCGCTCGGCTACAACGTGGTCACCCACGGCCAGAAGACGTTCAACGGTGTCGCCCTGCTCTCCAAGCTCCGGTTCGACGAGACCAAGTCGGGGCTGGCCGGCGACGACGAGGACGCCCATGCCCGCTTCCTCGAAGGCGTGGTGACGCTCAAGTCCGGCGTGCTGCGCATCGCCTGCCTCTATCTGCCCAACGGCAATCCGGTCGGCACCGAGAAATATCCCTACAAGCTCAAATGGATGTCGCGGCTTCTTGAGTATTCGAAGGAGCGCCTCAAGACCGAGGAGCCGCTGATCCTCGCAGGCGACTTCAACGTCATCCCGCATGCCCGGGACGTCCATAATCCCGCCGCCTGGACCGAGGACGCCCTGTTCAAGGCCGAGACGCGGGAGAGTTTTCAGTCCCTGCTCGGCCTCGGCCTGACCGATGCGCTTCGGGCCGTCACCGACGAGCCCGGGCTCTACACTTTCTGGGACTACCAGGCCGGCGCCTGGCAGAAGAACCACGGCCTGCGGATCGACCATCTTCTGCTGTCGCCACAGGCCAGCGACCGGCTCGCCAATGTCGGCATCGACAGCTATGTGCGCAGCTGGGAGAAGCCGTCGGACCACGTGCCGGTGTGGGCGGATCTCGATCTTGAGGCGGCGTGAGGCCGCCTCAACCCATCACTCCCGTCGACCCTGCACCCATTGCTCCAGCATCTGCAGGCACATGGCGCGATCGTCGTCGGAGGCCTTTGCGAAGGCGCGGTTGTAGTTTTCCTTGATCCAGGTCTCGTCGCTGCCTGCGCTGTCGCGCGCCAGCGTCAGCCACATCAGGCCGCGGGCGGCCTGCCGCGGCAGGCGGTCGCCGTTGAACAGCATCTGGCCGAGCAGCGCCTGGGCCTCGTGCTGGCCCTTCTGCGCGGCGAGCCCAAGCCAGCGCGCGCCGTAGCGGAAATCCTCGCGCGAAGCGTCCGGCGTCTTCAGGTACAGGCGGGCGAGATCGTATTGTGCATCCGCATTGCCGAAATAGGACGCGGCATAGGAAAACATCTCCCGCGCCCGCTCCTGGTCCGGCTTGACCTTCGAATTCGGGATGCCGCTGAGATAATAGCGGCCGAGCGCCACAAAGGCGTTGGCGACGATCTGCGCCTGCGGCGCGGACGGGCTGTCTTCGGCGTGCGCGTTGGCGATGCGGGTGAAATACTCGAACGCACGCACATCGTCCTGGGCGACGCCGTCGCCATTGGCGTACATGCGGCCAAGCTTCCACTGCGCGATGGGGTGGCCACCCTCCGCGGCATATTGCAGGGCGCTGAGCGAGGTTTCCTGGGGTACGACTGGCGGTACATTGCGCACCTTGCCTGCTGCGCCCGGCAAGGTCGTGACCACCGGGATGGTCGCATCCTTCTGGCTGACGGGTGCGCCGTCAAAGGCGAGCGCCGGCGCGGCCAGCGCAGTAGCCCCCAACACAAATGCAACGATGGTACGCCTAGATGTCCGCATAGCACTGTTTCTCGTGCGCGCCGCCCGGATGGGTCACTGCCCCACCGACCGCTGGTCCAACCTGCTGAGCATATTTCCAGAGCGCGCCCGTCGTGTGGTTAGTCGCGCGAGCGGTCCATTTGGTCTTGCGTTGGGCAAGCTCCTGGTCGCTCAATTTTACGTTAAGGGTACCGGCGACCGCGTCGATCTCGATGATATCGCCGTCCTCCAGCAACCCGATCGGGCCGCCGATGGCGGCTTCCGGCCCGACATGGCCGATACAGAAGCCGCGGGTGGCGCCGGAGAAGCGGCCGTCGGTGATGAGCGCGATCTTGCCGCCCATGCCCTGGCCGGTCAGCGCCGCGGTGGTCTGGAGCATTTCCCGCATGCCGGGACCGCCCTTCGGCCCCTCGTAGCGGATCACGATGACTTCGCCTTCGCGGTAGGTGCGCTTCTGGACGGCCTCGAAAGCATCCTCCTCACGGTCGAAGCACCTGGCCGGACCGGTGAACCTGAGGTTGGACATTCCCGCGACTTTCACGATCGCACCTTCTGGCGCCAGATTGCCCTTCAGACCGACCACACCGCCGGTGACGGTGATGGGCTTGTCTGCCGGGTGCACCACGTCCTGGTGCGGATTCCACTTCACGCTTTTGAGGTTTTCGGCGATCGTTCGACCGGTGACGGTCATGCAGTCACCGTGGAGAAATCCGTTGTCGAGCAGCGTCTTCATCAGAAGCGGTATGCCACCTACTTCAAACATGTCTTTGGCGACATAACGGCCGCCTGGCTTCAAATCCGCGACGTACGGTGTCTTTTTGAAGATTTCGGCGACGTCGAACAGGTCGAACTTGATGCCGCACTCATGCGCGATTGCCGGCAGGTGCAGTGCAGCATTAGTCGAGCCACCGGACGCGGCGACCACGGCGGCGGCATTCTCCAGCGCCTTGAGGGTGACGATGTCGCGTGGCCGGATGTTTTGGGCGATCAGCTCCATGACCTGCTCGCCCGCGGTCATGCAGAAGGCGTCGCGAATTTCATAGGGTGCCGGAGCACCGGCCGAGTACGGCAAGGCCAGCCCGATCGCCTCGGAGACGGTCGCCATCGTGTTGGCGGTGAACTGCGCGCCGCAGGCACCCGCCGAGGGGCACGCCACGCGCTCGATCTCGTCGAGGTCCTCGTCCGACATTGCGCCGACCGAGTGCTTGCCGACGGCTTCGAACATGTCCTGCACGGTCACCTGCTGGCCCCGGAAATTGCCGGGCAGGATCGAGCCGCCATAGATGAAGATCGAGGGCACGTTGAGACGGACCATCGCCATCATCATGCCCGGCAGCGACTTGTCGCAGCCGGCCAGGCCAACGAGAGCGTCATAGGCGTGGCCGCGGATCGTCAATTCGACGGAATCGGCGATGCATTCGCGCGACGGCAGCGAGGAGCGCATGCCGTCATGCCCCATGGCGATGCCGTCGGTCACGGTGATGGTGCAGAACTCGCGCGGCGTGCCGCCGGCGGCTGCGACGCCCTTCTTCACCGCCTGCGCCTGGCGCATCAGGGAGATGTTGCAGGGCGCGGCCTCGTTCCAGCACGAGGCGACGCCGACGAAGGGCTGGTGGATCTGGTCGGTGGTCAGACCCATGGCGTAGAGGTAGGAGCGATGGGGCGCGCGCGCAGGACCTTCCGTCACGTGACGGCTCGGCAGCCTCTGCTTGATGTTGCTCTTCGCGTCCATCGCAAACCAGTTTCCCCGGCCAACCCTTTCAGACCCGAAAAATCAGAGCCAAGATTTGAATCGACCTTTTGAATCGACCTTGGGGATTTCCGTCGTCTTCCAGGATCACCGCTGCCGCTAAAATATTCGAGTGATTTTATTCATGTTCGGGTGTGGCCAAAAAGCGGCGTCGATGCGAACGGACAGAGAAGATGGTTAAATCCGTGACGAGTGTTGCACGGACGGCACAATCGTGGCCGTGAGGACACGATCGAGCTTACTGCGATACCCCCGGCGGGAGGACAATCCCACAACTTCAAGTTTCTGGTGCGTGCCTGCGTTGCAACTTCGGCGCGACGACGAGGCGCAGCCAAGGTGAGTCGGCGCTTCATCATCTCCCCGCCTGTCCGGACGCGCCGCAAGGGCGCTGCGTCCAGGCCACAGATCGAAGTGTTGTGCACACTCTCTCCACATCGTCTTTGCGAGCGGAGCGACTTGTCCGCCGAAGCTTTAGCGAAGGCGGAAGCAATCCAGAATCCTCCGCGGAAAGACTCTGGATCGCTTCGCTGCGCTCGCAATGACGGAGCAAGGGGCAGCAATCGCCATCCGCCAATGCAGATTCAACTTGCAGACACGCTTCGCGTTCTCGCGGCTGATTCCGCCCGAGCTTTGCTTCGTCGCTTCACCCTCTTGTCCAAGAGGGCGCAGGGTACCCGCTGTCGTGCTCGCCAGCGTGGGCAGCCTGATCGCGGTGCTCGACCATGCGCACGGGCTGATGACGAAACTGTCCATCGCCGTCGTGGTCTGCGCCTGGGTCTGGATCGTCTGTCGATCGCGGACGCGCGGCTTGAAAATCCGATCGTCCGTGCTGGCTGCAATGTGCGCCGCGACCGTTCTGACCGCGACGGCCGCGCTGTGGCCGGTTATGGGGCCCGCCGTCGTCCACACCCTCGGTGTCGCCAAGAAGCCGAAGCCTCCGGCCGGCTGATGGACGCAATCACAATCTTCGGAGTGCTGTCGGTCAGTGCGATGCTGCTGTTTTACGCGCTTGAGCCGCGCGGACCGCATTTCGTGCTGGCCTTCGCGGCAGCCTGCGCGTTCAGCGGGGTCTATGGCTTTCTCCAGGGCGCCTGGCCGTTCGGGTTTGTCGAGACGGTTTGGACAGCGGTCGCCTTGCAGCGCTGGGCAAAGGTCCGGTTATCGGCATGACCGGACTTCAGTGCCTTGGTTGGCGCTCAGGCGTTCCGCATCGCGCGCCCGAACGGATCGGCCAGACGGACGATCTCACAGACGGCGACGAGGCCGGCGAGCCAGATGGCGCTGGTCAGCCCGATCCGGGTCACGATGGCGGCGGTGAAGGCGCCCTCGCCGCCCAGGACCGGCGTCGCGGCAAGCAGCGCGAACTCATAGACCGCGTAGGCGGCAACGAATGCAATCGCAAGCATCAGTGGCGTGCGGCCTCGCGGCAGCCTACGGAGGACCGTCGATGCTGCTGCGGTCGATAGCAGCGCAGCAGCGCCGATGACGAAGCCCCAGGCGATAGTGCTGGGGTCGATCGGATAGTGCAGCGCGCCGAAGCCGATGCCCTGGTTCACCAGCCAGGCGCCGGTGACGACGAGCAGCGCCGGACGCAGCGGCAGCATGGCGGCGGCGACAACCGCGCAAGCCGCAAACGGCGTGGCACAGGCGAATGCAAAGCTTGCCAGCGCGCATGACACGATCAGCAGCGCGAAGCCGAACAGCGGCGCAAGGCGCGCCGCGACCGGGTTAAGGCGGAAACGGTCGCCGAGGGGCGGCAGGATTGGACGGGGCATGGATGAACTCATGCCGACGATCCTAGCACATTTGCACCTGCTTGGATCACCTCCCGCGGCAGTTCCAACCGCCTCATCAGAGGTCCCGACGGATGGTGACGCGCGCCCTCTTGCCCTCAGCTGGCTGCGCTCGGCCCTCTTCTCCTTAAACGGCGGGCTACGCTCGCCCTCTTGGGCGCTGGGCCTGAGCCCAGGCCGCGGTGACGTCGCGCGGCGGGACGTCGACGCGCCGGATCGGCGTCAACTCGCCGGAGGCGGAGATGATCGCGGTCTCCTCGCGGCGGCAGCGCGGGCAAACGAAGCGGACCTCGTTCGGCGAAGCCGACCAGCTCGAACGTCTTACATTGGCGGCCATCGGCCAGGCTGCGCAGTGAGAGCATGACACCAGGAACCGACCGGGATCGAGCATACCCATTCCAAAGGACTCCGCGTCCTGCCATCCCTTCAATGATTGATCCATGTGAATCGTTCCGGTGCCAAAACACCGTCGAGACACCATCGGCCCCGAACCAGGAGGCGGAGCCGCTCAGCGGGCGCCCTTGAGCGTGCACGACGTGCTGCAGGTGACCGTGTTGCCGTGGTCGCACGCCTTGCAGGCGGCAACGCACTGGGTCATGTCGCGGGGATTGAAGGAAGTGTAGTTCCGCATCGCGCAGACCGGGGTCGAGCCGGTGATCTCCTGCTCCTGGTTGCAGGCTGCCGTCATGAGTCCAAACATGATGACCGCAAAAAGGCGCATGGGATCGCCCTGCTAGGCACGACAAAACAATCTCGCGACGCGCGCTGCACCGCAGCGAGCCCCGGCATTACCACAGCGGGAAATCACCGGAGGCGTCCCCGCATCTGCATTGAGGATGCGCGCCAAGTGTTAAGAACGGATTGCCGGCGTCAGGCCGCAGCTTGGCTCGCTATGGCCTGCCGCATGTCCACCGCCAGCTGGCGATACCGCTCCGAGAGCTTCAGATAAAACTCACGCTTGGTGCTGTCGGTGGCGAGCCTGGCGATCAGCTCGCATTCGGCGGTGAGCGTCTCGAACCGTTCGAGCCTGTTCTCAAGTTCTGTCATCGGCGTGTCCCCATCAAACGCCTCAAGGACACCAAACCTAAGCCCGGGAAATAGGTCACTGCGAACATCGTTATCGAGTAGAATCAATTTTTCCCGCGCGGCCGACTATTTCTGCTCCAACCGCCAGGCGCCGTCCCAGCCCTCGTCCGGCGGATGGGCCTCGAACCGCGTGATACGAGCAAGCATTGCCCGCGAGGGGCCGTCGCCTGGGACGGCTTCAAGTGCCGCGTTGAAGCCCGCGCGGGCCTCGTCGAAGCGGCGGGCGCGATAGGCGGCGAGGCCTTCGGCGTAGTGAGAACGCAGGCTCTCATGCGCGGCCGTGAGTGCGCCTGCCCGGCCCATCACCTCGAAGATCGTTTGCGGCGCGCTCTGGCCGGCGACCGCAAGACGGTCGACCTCGCGCAATCCGAGGTGCGAGCCGATCGCGTCCGCCGTCGCCTGCGAGATCAGGATACGGGTGCCATAGGTCTTGTTGACGGCCTCCAGTCGTGAGGCGAGGTTCACGGCGTCGCCCATCACGGTGAAGCTCATCATCAGCTCGGAGCCGATGCTGCCGGTCAGGACCTCGCCGGTGGCGATGCCGATCCGCAGATCGCAAAGCCCGGGCATGGCGCGGATGCCGAGCAGATCCGGCAATTGCTTCTGCAGCGCGGGCACCTGATCGGCCATTTCGATCGCAGCAAGGCCTGCGAGCAGCGCCGGCTCTTCCTCCTCGATGAAGGGAGGGCCCCAATAGGCCATGATGGCGTCGCCGATATATTTGTCGATGATGCCGCGGTTGCTCCTGATCGGACCGGACATGACGGTAAAATAGTGGTTCATCACCTTGACCAGGCCGCGCGGGGTCATGCCCTCGCTCATCGCGGTGAAGCCGCTCATGTCGCAGAACATGATGGTCATCACCCGGCGCTGGCCGTCGACGGCGACCTCCGGCCGGTCAATCAGCCCCTGCACCACCTTGGGATCGATGTAGCGGCCAAAGGTCTCGCGGATGCGCTCGTTCTGGCGCAATTGCTCGACCATGCGATTGAAGGCGGAGGCGAGTTCGCCAATCTCGTCCTGCGTCGAGACACTGATGGTCTTGTCGAAGCGGCCCGCCTCGACTTCGCGGGTGCCGGCCAGCAAGAGCCGGACCGGTCGCGTGATCCCGGTGGAGACCATGATCGCAAAGGCAAGTCCGACGATCGCCGCGAGGATGGTCACGATGCCCGAGACGATGATCGCCTGGCGCTGATGGCGGATCACCTGCGCGGTGCTCACGAACACCTGCGAGAGCATCTCGGCGCGGATCGCATCGATCCGCTGGGTGAAGAGATCGCGGAGCGCGTCCACATGGACGAGCACGTCGCGCGTGGCCGCAAAGTCCTTGGCATCGAGCAGCCGGAGCAGCTTGGCGTCCTCCTCGTCGAGTTCGCGGCGAAGCTCCTTGACTGCATTCTCGATGCGCGTCTCGATCCGGGCGAGTGCCGCGTTGTCCGACGGTGTGCTCTCATCGTCGATGATCGCGTTGATCAGCTTTCGCGCGGCTTCGGCCTCCTGCTCGACCTGGGCGTCCGTTTCCCTGAAGATCTTCAGCCGCGCCGCAAAGCCCTCCTCGTCCGGCGGCGTTTGCATTTTGGCGATCACCATGCGCCGCATCGCCAGCGCCCGCTCCAGCGAACGCACATTGGACCGCGCCAGGTGGCCGTAAGCCGGAATATACCGCGCGGTCAGCTCATCCAGAAGATGGCCGACGCGGCTGGACATCACCATCGACAGGATCGCGGTGACGACCATCAGGATGATGAGGCCGAGCGCAATCCCGACGATCTTGCGCCGGATCGACTGGTTGAAAATCGGCATGGGCGCGGGACAATGGGCTGAAGGGGAAAGGCTTTGGAACCCAATACAACGGATTTGCCGCCGGGAATACGCGCAATTTGGCCGCTTGGAGGCGTCCTGAACCGCCGCAACCGTCGCGCGAGCCGTATTCGTTAATGAAGGTTAAGAGACCCGCTCGCCCCGCCGTTGCACAGGTTCCCTGGCTCCATCCGTATTTCGCCGCATTGTTGGAACAGCTTCAGGATGCGAAACGACGTCGTGTCACCATTTTGACGCCGTTTTGATTCTCGAGCCGCATCTCGTCGCGGACTTTGGTTTGTACTGGTTTCGCAGGGGGACCACGGAATGAACCAGTGCCTACGCTCGCTCGCGTGTGTCGTTGCCGTGGCCGCTTTGGCCTTCATCCCTACAGAGCTGGCAGCGAAGAGCGGTCACAAATCGTCCGCGCCGAAGAAGACGCATGAGGCGAAAACCGGCAAGCAGCGCCACGCCTCCGCCGGCAAGGCGCGGCACGGCAAGCATGCCGAGGCCAAGCGCAAGTCGAAGAAGCAGGACGACGCGCCCTCGGACAAGCCGGCAGCCCCGCCGCTGACTGGCGATCTCGCCGCGCTGAAGGATGCCATCGATCTCGCGCGGAAGGGCAAGACCGAGGACGCCAGCGCGGCGCGCGACCGCATTGCCGACCCGGCCGGACAGAAACTCGCCGACTGGTTTATGCTGCGCCATTCCGAAAGCACGGCGAATTTCAAGCGCTACGCCGCCTTCCTCGCCGCCAATCCGGACTGGCCGAGCAGCGCGCTGCTCCGCCGCCGCGCCGAGGCGCGGCTGTGGCAGGAGAAGGCCAACGCGGCGACCGTGCACAAATTCACGATGGACCGGCCGACCAGCGCCAAGGGCAAGTTCGCGCTCGCCCGCGTGCTGATGACCGAGGGCGACAGCGACAGGGCCGCGCGTCTCGTGCGCGATGCCTGGCGCACGGACGAATTGTCCGAGCGCAGTGAGGAGGATTCCTACCAAGCGTTCCGCGATCTCCTGACCGCCGAGGATCATCGCGCCCGCATGGACAAGCGGCTCGGCGCCAAGGACTATGCGGGGGCGCGGCGCGCAGCCAAGCGGCTCGGCGAGGATGCGCTCGCGATCGTCAAGGCCTGCGCCGCAGTCACCGGCAAGGCCAGCAAGGCCAAGGATTACCTGGAGGACATTTCGGCCGAGGCGCGCCGCGACCTCGGCTATGTGCTGTGCCGCGCGCAATGGCATCTCCAGAATGACCGCATCGACGACGCGGCCGAGGTGATCCTGGCCGCCGCGCCCGATACGATGGCGGCGCAAGACACCGACGCCTGGTGGCGCGAGCGCCGCCTGCTCGCGCGAAAGCTGCTCGACCAGGGCAAGTTCAAAACCGCCTATGATTTGGTGCGCTCGGCAGCCGTGCCCGCGATGGAGGTCTATCGCGCCGACTATCACTTCATGTGCGGCTGGATCGCGCTGCGCTATCTCGATGATCCCAAGGCGGCGATGACGCATTTCGCCGCGATCGACGAAGGCTCCGCCAATCCGATCGCGCTGTCGCGCGCGCATTATTGGCGCGGCCGCGCGGCCGAGGCAATGAACGCACCGGCCGATGCGCGCCTGAGCTATCAGGCGGCGGCGCGCTATCCGACCGCCTATTACGGCCAGCTCGCCCGCGCCAGGCTCGGTCTCGACCGCATCGAGCTGCGTGCGCCCTCGCCCGTGCTGGCAGCAGTCGACGCGCCGCCCGCGGACGAGCGCGTGCGCGCCGCCGACATGCTCTACGGCGTCGGTGAGCGCGACATGGTGTTTTACTTCGCCGAGGATTTTGCCAAGGAGAGCACCGACGTCGCCGCACTCGAAGCGCTCGGCGAGCTCGCCGGCCGGCGCAACGATGCGCGCGTGATGCTGGAGGTCGGCAAGTCGGCGCTGGCGCGCGGGCTCGCGCTCGATCACTACGCCTTCCCGACCATCGGCATCCCTGAACATAAGCAGGTGGCGCCCGCGATCGATCCCAGCGTGATCTATTCGGTGGCGCGCACCGAAAGCTCGTTCGACCAGCGCGACAAATCGGCCGCCAACGCAGTCGGGCTGATGCAGGTGACGCCGGAAGCGGGCCGCGACACCGCAAAGCGCTTCGGCCTGACCTATGACTGGGACAAGATGGTCTCCGATCCCGTCTACAACACGCAGATGGGCGCGGCCGAGCTCAGTGCGCTCATGTCGGAATATCGCGGCAACCAGATCATGACCTTCGCCGGCTACAATGCCGGCCGGGGCCGCGTGCGCGAATGGGTGCAGGCGCGCGGCGACCCCAGGGATCCCAAGGTCGATCCGGTCGACTGGGTCGAGCGCATCCCGCTGTCGGAGACGCGCAACTACGTCCAGCGCGTGATCGAGAACGTGCTGGTCTATCGTGCGAGGTTTGAGGCCAGCAGCGTCGTCGCGGGGAAGTCCGAGCAGCGCGTTACGACGCCGAACAGGGGCGCGATGCCGACGGCATCGGCCGCAGCCGCCGCGCCCTAGCTTCGCGACGCCGGGGCTGGACGCGGCGTGAAGCTGGATGCAGTGACTGCGACCGACCTCTCTGCGCGGGTCCGCATCGTTTGGCGAGCCGTCACCTCCTTCCGTGGTCAGAGGGTTCGTACGCGCGCAGAAATGCTTGCGTCAGCGAGCGCGAGAGCGCGCCCGTCTGCAGTATCCAGTTCCAGCTCGACACCGTGATCGCTTCGAGCGAACTGCGGTAAGGCCAGAGCATTTCCACCGCCGTCTGCTGATATCGACGGTAGCAATCATAGTCGCAGTACCGCCGCTCAGCGGGCACATGGCGGACGTAACTCGCGCCCAGCGGCTGCGCGCACGCGCTGCAGGTACCGCCGTGGCGAGGCCCTTCCTGATTGACGAACATGAATCTCATCGCGATGTCCTCTCGCCCGGACGGCAAATCCACCGCCCGTTTCGCCCTCCTATCCGCTCAAGACGCCGCTCGTGTGCGCCCCTCGATCAGCGGCGCAGCTTCGCCATGAAGCGCGTAACACTCGTAGCCGCAGTAGGGCAGCAGCGTCTTCGCATCGCGCAGATAGCCGCCGCTGATCTCCTCGCAGCACCAGAGGCAGGACGTTTTGCGAAAAGGGGTCCTGCCGTTCACCAATATGAACCTCATGTGGCACCTCCGAGCGCAAAGCAGTAGACCGTGTCGACGAGAGAGGCGGACGGCGGCGGCGCGCAAAGATGGTTGCGGCCGTCGGGATTATCCCTGTTTCGCTCGACCTTCTGAGGCGGAATGAGGATGTATTTCCCGTCTTCCCGGCGCAGCGCGTAGATGCTCCCCTCGACCCGCCGTATCTCGGTCGGGTAGCAGTCGGCGTTGTTGCAGCAAGTCAGCACCGGATTGTCCGGCATGTGCCAACTCGAATAGAACTGCTCGTGGAGGAGCAGATCCCGAGGCGGATGACGATGTGCGCCATCCTGTCCGGCCTCGTCCGCCTCCGCTCCAGTCATCAACGAAAGCGGCAGCGTGATCGCCAAGAGGAGCTTGCAACAACGGTTCAACGCGCAGCCTCCCGATACAGAATTGCCGAACGCAGCAGATCCGGTGACTGGTGCTTACGCCGCCTGAGACCGAAACAGCCATCGGCGATCGCGTTCGCGGCGCGCTCTGAAGCGATCGAGACATTTCCGGGAGCAAAGCGGCGCTCGCCAGGAATAATACCGGATCAGGCCGAACTTCCCGCTGCAGACGGCGCAGCTTTTTGCGGCGGAAGGGCGCTCGGAGTGTTCGGGCTTATCGCACATGATCCTCTCCTCCTGGCCTCTGATGGGCGCCTCTGACGGTCGAGGATCCCCACGGGCGCTGATGCACAATCATCACGTTCGTCAACGAAATGCGGCTTCTCAATCGTGACCAGATCATCGGCAAGTCAGCGCCGGCGGAGGCGAAGCTGGCCTCTTGAGTGCACGACCCCGCGCTACTCAACTGTTCAAGCGTTGCGATCGACACCACTGGATTGCCGGTGAGACTAGTCCCCATGTGACGGGCCGCTCAATTGTACGGAGGTAAATGCAGCGTATGACTAGGATTGCGCGACCTATACATAGGTTTGTCCGGTGATTTACCGGAGTTTCGTCCGCTCGCAACGAGACGGCGCAACGCTGGCAAGCTGCACGGAGCCCGCGAACTTTCGATGCGGAATCCTGCTTTGATCAGGGAATTGCCCCTGCTGTCGCAAAGTGCTCTACTCTCCCTGCCCCACGCGGGCCGGGACGCTTGCGATGATGCCTGGCCAGATCGCAAAACTAGGGAATTCGGCCGCGCAATTCCTGCTCGGCGGCCTTGCGGCGCTTCGATCTCTCGGCAATGCGGGGAAAGGCGAGTCCGCGACTGGGGATGGCTGGCGGCAGGACAATGCCGACCTGCGCGACGCCGTGAAGCAATGGCGACAAGTGTTCGAGCACAATCCGGTCATGTATTTCATGGTCGATCCGGCCGGAACGGTGCTCAACGTAAATACATTTGGCGCCGCGCAACTGGGCTACACGGCGGCCGAGTTGACCGGCCAATCTGTGCTGAACGTCTTTTTCGAAGAGGACCGCGATTTCGTCCGTCGCTGTGTCGGGCTGTGCCTGGAAACCGTGGACCAGTCGCACACCTGGGAGATTCGCAAGATCCGGAAGGACGGCTCGGTTCTCTGGGTCCGTGAGAACGCCAAGGCCATGCGACGCGGCGACGGCACGCCGATCGTGCTGGTCGCCTGCGAAAACATCACCCAGCGCAAGGAGGCGGAGGATGCGCTGCGGCAGAGCGAGGCCTACCTTGCCCAAGCGCAGGAGTTGAGCCGCACCGGCAGCTTCGGCCTGAGCCTGGCAACCCGCGAGGCCGTCTGGTCCAGGGAGACCTTTCGCATCTTCCAATGTGACCCGCAGGTCAAACCGACGCTCGATTTCGTTTTCCAGCGCATTCATCCGGAAGATCGCAATGCGGTCAGCAAGACCCTTGATCAGGCCTTCCGTGAGGTCGGCGATTTCGACCATGAATATCGCCTGCTGATGCCCGATGGAACCATCAAATATCTCCATTCCGTGGCACGCGTGGTGAGACATGGATCCGGCCACATCGAGTTTGTTGGAGCGGTCACTGACGTCACTACGGCAAAGGAAACCGAACAGCGGCTGCGTCGCAGCGAAGCCTATCTGACCGAAGCCCAGCGCCTCAGCCACACGAGCAGCTGGGCCTGGAACGTGCGCAGTCAGGAGTTTGCCTACCGATCGGCCGAACTCTATCGCCTGTTCGGATTCAACCCGGACCAGATCGATCTGTCGGCGCAGGCTTTCCAACAACGGATCCTCGCCGAAGACTTTCGCCGGATCGTCGATGTGGAACGTCAGGCAATCCGGCAAAAGCAGCCTTTCGAAGTTGATTTTCGGATTTTGCGTCCGGACGGTTCCGTACGACACGTCCATACGGAGGGGCATCCCGTCGTCGGCGGGGACGGCGATGTCACGGAAATCATCGGCACCCACGTCGATGTCACCGAGCAGTTTGCCGCCAGACAAGCGCTGCAAAAAGCCTTTGACGAGCTCAAGCTGTCCGAGCAGCGATTTCGCGACTATGCCGAAACCGCCTCGGACTGGTTTTGGGAGAGCGGGCCGGACCACCGTATCACACGGATTTCGGAACATGCCGACACGGCCGGTCCCGTGCCCACGGGCGTGATCGGCCTCGCCCGTTGGGACATTCCACCCGATGCCGAGCTCGAGCCCGAGAAGTGGGAGCGGCATCGCGCGACGCTCGATGCCCACCTTCCGTTTCGCGACCTGGTCTACCGAAGCAAGGATCGCAACGGATCTCCGATCTACGTGCGCACCAGCGGCAAGCCCTTGCACGACGCGAACGGCAACTTTCTCGGTTATCGTGGCGTCAGCAGCGACGTGACGGCGGCCATCCGCGCCGAGCAGGCCGAAGAAGCACTGCGCAAGGCGCAAGCCGAACTAGCTCACGTGACGCGCGTCACGATGCTCGGCGAACTCACGGCCTCGATCGCCCACGAGATCAATCAGCCCTTGGCCGCCGTGATCTCCAATGCGGATGCCTGTATCGGATGGCTCGGCCGCGAACCAGCCCAACTGAATGCCGCACGCCGTTCCGTGGAATGGATCGTCGAGGACGCCAATCGCGCCAGCGAGGTGATCCGCCGGATCAGAACGCTTGCGAAGAAGACCGAGATCGAGATGGCTCCGGTCGACATGAACCAGCTCGTCAGGGAGACGGTGGCGCTCGTCCGCCGCGAGCTTGCCACCCATGCCGTGTCGGTACGAATGGAGCTGGCGTCCGCTCTACCCAGCGTTTGCGGCGACCGGATCCAGCTGCAGCAGGTGCTGATCAACCTGGTCATGAACGGGATTGAAGCCATGCACGCCAATGTGGACCGTCCGCGCGAGCTTGCGATCCGCTCCAGCCAGGCGAGCGAGCACGGCGAAGGCCGCATGCTCCTGATCGTGACAGACAGCGGGGTCGGCCTCGGCGACGGCGCGACGGAGCGCATCTTCACACCTTTCTTCACGACAAAGCCGAGCGGCCTGGGGATGGGACTGTCGATCTGCCGATCGATCATCGAGGCTCATGCGGGCCGGCTCTCGGCCTTCCCCAATGACGGAAGCGGAGCAACATTCCAGATTGCCCTGCCCTTGCCGATCGAGGACACGTCGTGACCGACCATCTCAAGGTGGCGACGGTGCAGACGAGTTCCGACGATCCGATCGTCTTGATCGTCGACGACGATCCATCGATGCGCCGTGCGCTCACCAACCTCTTTCAATCCGTCGGCCTCAAGGTCGAGGCTTTCGGCTCCGCGGCGGAGATCATGGAAGCCAAGCCACCGGCGGTCCCCAGCTGCCTTGTGCTCGACATCCGCCTGCCGGGCTCAAGCGGCTTTGACCTGCAGTCGGACCTAGCGAAGGCGAACATTCACACGCCCATTATCTTCATCACCGGTCATGGTGATATTCCGATGACCGTCAGGGCCATGAAGAGCGGCGCCATCGATTTTCTGACCAAGCCGGTGCGCGACCAGGACATGCTGGATGCGGTTCAGGCCGCGATCGAACGGGATCGCAAGCGACGCAATGCCGAGGAGTCGGTCGCGGGAGTGCGGTCCCGATTCGAGGGTTTGAGCGCGCGCCAGCGCGACATCCTCGCCCTGGTGGCGTCCGGCCTGATGAACAAGCAAGTCGCTGCCGAGCTCGGATTGGCTGAGATTACCGTCAAGATCTACCGCGGGCAGATCATGCGGAAAATGGGCGCCAAGTCGTTGGCCGATCTCGTCAGAATGGTGGAGGCGCTCGGAATCTCACGCCCGGGCGGAAAGGTGCAAACCTAAGTATGCTTTTCAAGCTCGCTCCAAGGGCTCACTTTCGTCAAGTGCGGCACCGTGATCGGCGGCTCCCCGATCAGGAGCGATCATTTTGTCAATCCCCTCGGCCATTTCCGTCATCGACGATGATCGATCAGTCCGCCTTGCGACCAATAATCTGCTGACGTCGCGGGGATACACGGTCAACATCTTTCGCTCCGCTGACGAATTTCTTCAATCGGCCGAACTGAAGACGACGTCCTGCGTGATCGCGGATGTGCAGATGTCGTTGATGGGCGGCCTTGAGCTCTTGACGCACATGCGCAGCCTTGGTCACCACACGCCCTTCATTTTCATGACGGCTTTTCCCGACGATGCCGTGCGCGACCGCGCGCTGAAAGCGGGCGCTATCTGCTTTCTGGCGAAGCCGTTCTCCACGCCCGCTCTGCTTGAATGTCTGCGGATGGCCCTGTCCGGCTCCGATCAAACCGAGACGTGATACGCTGGCGCCGAGCCCTGGCGACACGGCGCTCACTCTACCTTGATGTTCGCCGCCTTGATCATTGGCCACCACTTCGCGATCTCCGCCTTCTGGCGGGCGCCCAGGGCCTCGGGCGTGAGCTGATCCTGGGGTGTCATCTCAAGCCCCTGACTTTCGAGCTGCTTCTTCACGCCGGGATCGTTCAGCGCTTCCACGGCAGCGGCATTGAGCTTGGCGACGATCGCCTTTGGCGTGCCCTTCGGCACCCACATGCCGGACCAGAGCGTCATGTTGAAGCCCTTCAGGCCCGCCTCCTCCGCCGTCGGGATGTCGGGCGCCGACGACAGGCGCCTGTCATCGGTGATGGCGTAGGCGCGAATGGTGCCGGCGCGGACCTGGTTGATGGAGTTCGAGGTCTGGTCGACGATGATGTCGATCTGGCCGGCAATGAGATCGTTCAGGGCGGGCGCGGTGCCGCGATACGGTACGTATTGCAGCTTGATGCCGCTGACGCTCTCGAAATAGACCCCGGCGATGTGGCTACCCGAGCCCGCGCCGGCGGTGCCGGCGGTCGGCGGCGACGGTCGCGACTTCAGCCAGTCCAGCAGCTCCTTCAGCGAGGTCGCGGGCACCGCGTTCTTGCTGACGACGATCATCGGATTGCTCGGCAGCAGCACCACCGGCTCCAGGTCCGCGACCAGGTCGTAATTGAGCTTGTAGACGGCGCCGTTGGCGACGTGGGTGCCGAGATGGCCGAACGAGATCGTGTAGCCGTCGGGGGCCGAATGCACGGCGCGGCCGACGCCGATCGAGCCGCCCGCGCCGGTGACGTTCTCGATCACCAGCGGCTGCCCAAGCGATGTCCGCATCCGCTCGGCAAGCACTCGCGCCATCGCATCCGACGGACCGCCGGCGGCGAAGGGAACGATGATGGTGATGGGACGCGAGGGATAGTCGTCGGCGCGCGCGGCGCCTGCAACAGCGAGAATAGCAATCAGCGCAGCCCAGGCGGCCTTCATTGTCTTCTCCCAGCAATGTCATTGTTGTTTTTGTCTCTTCCCGCGTACGGGAAGAGGGATCGTTCGTGAAGGGACGAAATGCCGCGCTAGAACTGCGAATAGTCGATCGGCTTGTGGCGATCGAGCGTGCGGGTGACCGGCGGCAGCGGGTATTTCAGGCCGGTGGCGCAGTTGAACAGCATCACGCGGTCGGACTTGCTGACGCGGCCGTCGGCGAGGCTGTCCTTGTAGGCGGCGTAGGTGGCAGCACCTTCGGGGCAGAGCAACAGCCCCTCCTCGCGCGCGACCTCGCTGAGCGCCGACGAGATCTTGTCGTCGTCGACGGCAATGGCAAAACCGTTGCTCTGCCGCACCGCGCGCAAAATGAGAAAGTCGCCGATCGCCTGCGGCACGCGAATGCCTGACGCGATGGTGTGAGCGTCCTCCCAGCGCGTCGCATGCTCGGTGCCGGCCTCATAGGCGCGCACCATGGGCGCGCAGCCGGAGGCTTGCACCGCGACCATGCGCGGGCGCTTGCTGCCGATGAAGCCGATCTTCTCTAGTTCGTCGAACGCCTTCCACATGCCGATCAGGCCGGTGCCGCCGCCGGTCGGATAGAAGATCACGTCGGGCACGTCCCAGCCGAGCTGCTCGGCGAGTTCGAGCCCCATCGTCTTCTTGCCTTCGATGCGGTACGGCTCCTTCAAGGTCGAGGTGTCGAACCAGCCGACTTTCGCCTTGCCCTCGCCGACGATCTTGCCGCAATCGTCGATATAGCCGTTGACGCGGTAGACGGTGGCGCCCTGCAGCTCGATCTCGCTGACGTTCACCTCCGGCGTATCGGCCGGGCAGAAGATCGTGGTCTTGATGCCGCAGGAGGTCGCATAAGCCGCGAGCGCCGCGCCGGCATTGCCGTTGGTCGGCATCGCCATATGCTTGATGCCGAGCGCCTTGCCCATCGACACCGCCATCACGAGGCCGCGCGCCTTGAACGAGCCGCTCGGCAAGCGCCCCTCGTCCTTGACGATGATCTCGCCGCCGCCGAGTTTTGCACCGAGCTTGGGCAGCCGGATCAGCGGCGTCGTGACCTCGCCGAGCGAGACGATGTCCTGACATTTACGCACCGGCAAAAGCTCGCGGTAGCGCCACATGTCGGCGGGGCGCTGGGCGAGCGCGTCTTTCGTCAGCGCCGTCTTCACACCGGCAAGGTCGTAGCGCACCAGCAGCGGCTTGCCGGCCTTGGAGAGGTTGTGGACCTGGTCGGCGGCGTAATGATCGCCCTCCATCGCGCATTCGAGATGGGTGACGAAGGTCGGGCGTTCGATGGTGAGGTTGTCGTTGTCTTGCATGGGGTGATTTCCTTCTTGTTTTGCAAACAGATCCCTCCGCTCGTCATTGCGAGCGCAGCGGAGCAATCCAGAGTCTTTCCGCGGAGGCAGTCTGGATTGCTTCGCTTCGCTCGCAATGACGGTGGTGGGCGGCGATGCGCGCCCGTCAAATATTCAGCACCCGTCCATACGCATCCAGCACGGCTTCCTTCATCATCTCCGACAGGGTCGGATGCGGGAACACCGTGTGCATCAGCTCCTCTTCCGTGGTCTCAAGGTTCATGGCGACGACGTAGCCCTGGATCAGCTCGGTGACCTCCGCGCCGATCATGTGGGCGCCAAGCAGCTGGCCGGTCTTCTTGTCGAAGATCACCTTGACCAAGCCCTGGTCCTCGCCGAGCGCGATGGCCTTGCCGTTGCCGACGAAGGGGAAGCGGCCGACGCGGATCTCGCGGCCGTTCTCCTTGGCCTTGGCTTCGGTGAGGCCGACGGAGGCCACCTGCGGCTGACAATAGGTGCAGCCCGGGATCAGGTTCTTGTCCATGGCGTGCGGATGCAGGCCCTTGATCGCCTCGACGCAGATCACGCCTTCATGTTCGGCCTTGTGAGCCAGCATCGGCGGCCCCGCGACATCGCCGATGGCATAGATGCCGGGGATGTTGGTCTTGCCGTAGCCGTCGATCACGATGACGCCGCGATCCGTTTTCACGCCGAGCTTCTCGAGTCCAAGGTTCTCGATGTTGCCGACGACGCCGACCGCCGAGATCACACGCTCGAACTCGGTCGTCACAGGCTTGCCCTTGCCGTCGTCAATGGTAGCGACGACGCTGTCGGCCTTCTTCTCGAGCTTGGTCACCTTGGTCGAGGACAGGATCTTGATGCCCTGCTTCTCGAAACGCTTGCGGGCCAGGCCGGCGATCTCGGCGTCCTCCACCGGCAGGATCTGCGGCAGCACTTCGACCACGGTGACGTCCGAGCCCATGGTGTGGAAGAAGGAGGCGAACTCGATGCCGATCGCGCCGGAGCCGACGACCAGCAGCGATTTCGGCATCCGCTCCGGCACCATCGCCTCGAAATAAGTCCAGATCAGCTTCTTGTCGGGTTCGAGGCCCGGCAGCACCCGCGGCCGCGCGCCGGTCGCGATGATGATGTGCTTGGCCTGATACGTCCCCTCGCCCGGCGCACCCTTGGGGCCCTCGACGTCCGACTTCTTCACGGTGACTTTGCCGGGCGCGTCGATCGAGGCCGCGCCCCAGATCACGCTGACCTTGTTCTTCTTCATCAGGAAGCCGACGCCATCGTTCAGCCGCTTCGAGACACCGCGCGAGCGCTGCACCACCGCCTTCGGATCGAACGAGACGTTATCGGCCGACAGGCCGTAATCCTTGGCGTGCTGCATGTAGTGGTAGATCTCGGCCGAGCGCAGCAGCGCCTTGGTCGGGATGCAGCCCCAGTTCAGGCAGATGCCGCCGAGATAGGATTTTTCGACGATCGCGACCTTGAAGCCGAGCTGGGCGGCGCGGATCGCGGTGACATAGCCGCCCGGACCGGAGCCGATGATGATGATGTCGAAGGATGTCTCGGCCATGGCGGCTCCCATTCAACTCAAGAGGCGCCGCGGGCGCGGCGCTTGATCAGAAAAGACCTCACCAGCCATTCGAGCATCGTCGCCAAAGCCATTACGGCCAAGGCGATCAGCACGACCGGCTGGGCGATGTTCCGTGCCAGTTGTTCACCGGCAAAGAACGCGGAGTAATGAAGATCGAGCCCAATCGGGTTGAGCGCGACGACTGCTCCAAGCAGCAGCGACATCCATGGCCAGCGGGTACGGACATGCAACGGTGCCCCCTCTACCGCGCGTCAGACCATCATCATGACGGGATTTTCGATCAGCTGCTTGAAGGCGCCGATCAGTTCCGCGCCGAGCGCGCCGTCGATGGCGCGGTGATCGCAGGACAGGGTCACGCTCATCATGTTCGCGATCTCGATCTTGCCGCCGTGGACCACAGGCCGCTCCTCGCTGGTGCCGACCGCGAGGATGGTCGCATGCGGCGGATTGATCACGGCAGTGAAGTGGCTGATGCCGAACATGCCGAGGTTCGAGACGGCCGTCGTGCCGCCCTGGTACTCTTCGGGCTTCAGCTTGCGCGAGCGCGCGCGTGCCGCAAAATCCTTCATCTCGTTGGAGATGGTCGACAGCGTCTTGGTCTCGGCCTTGCGGATGATCGGCGTGATCAGGCCGCCCGGCATCGCCACGGCGACGCCGACGTCGGAATGGTGATGCTTGACCATGCCGGATTCGGTCCAGCTCACATTGCAATTCGGGATCTTCTGCAGCGCCACCGCCATCGCCTTGATGACGAAGTCGTTGACCGAGATCTTGTAGAGCGGCTTCTTCTCCTTGTCCTTGGGAGCAGCCGCATTGATCTCCTCGCGCGCGGCGAGCAGCTTGCCGATGTCGCAGTCGATGGTGAGATAGAAGTGCGGGACGTTCTGGATCGACGCGGTCAGACGCTGCGCAATCGTGCGGCGCATTCCGTCATGCGGGACCACCTCGTAGGAGCCCGGCTCGAACAGCGACAGGATCTGCTTGTCCGACATGGTCGGCGCGCTCGAGGGCGCGCCCGACGGCGTCGCCGCGGGAGCCTTGAGGCCCTTGCCGGACTTGGCCTGCTCCACGTCGCGCGCGACCACGCGGCCGTGCGGGCCGGTGCCGGTCACCATCGCAACATCGACGCCAGCTTCCTTGGCGAGCCGGCGCGCCAGCGGCGAGGAGAACACGCGGCCGGCATGGCCGTTGCTCTGCGCAGCCGGTGCTGCGGCCTGCGGTGCAGGTGCTGCGGCGGGCGCCGGCGCGGCCTTGGGCGCAGCAGGCGCAGGAGCCGGCGCAGCAGCGGGAGCTTCAGCAGCTTTCGGAGGTGCGGTGGAAGCACTGGGCTTGGCGGCACCTGCCGCCTTCACGTCCTCGCCCTCGCCGGCCAGCACCGCGATCACATCATTGACCGGGACGTCCTGCGTGCCCTCGGGCACGAGGATCCTGGCGATCGTGCCCTCGTCGATGGCCTCGACCTCCATGGTCGCCTTGTCGGTCTCGATCTCGGCGATGACATCGCCGGATTTGACCTTGTCGCCTTCCTTCTTCAGCCACTTGGCGAGGTTGCCCTTCTCCATCGTCGGCGAAAGAGCGGGCATCAGGATGTTGATGGGCATGCTGACCTCAAGAAGAACTTTGCAAAAATCCGTCTCCGGACCGAAGACGAACAGACCAGGTTAGTTGCCGATGTCGCCCTGCCACAGGCGCTCATTGGCAGGGATGGAACGCCAATTCTTCATCATGGTGATGGAGCGGTCGTCGGCAAGGTCGATCCAGGAGATGCCGAACTTGTCGAGAATGTCCTTGGAGCCCTCGAAGGTGACGGACTCTCCAATCACCACGAGCTTCACCTTGAACAGTGCGAGCGCACCGGCACACATCGCGCATGGCGACAGCGTGGTGTACATGACGGTATCGTGGAACGAAATCGCACCCGCCTCGCGCAGGCAACTCATCTCGCCGTGCAGGATCGGGTTGTTTTCCTGCACGCGGTTGTTGTGGCCGCGGGCGATGACCTTGTTGTCGCGGGTCAGCACGGCGCCGATCGGCAGGCCGCCTTGCGCGATCGAGGCTTCCGCCTCGCGGATCGCCTCCAGCATGAAATCGAAATGATAGGCTTCGATCGCCACGGTCAGTGCCCCTTCCCGCGCGGCGTCGTGGTGCCGGTGTCGGTGGGACGCTCGATCTCGGCCTGGAACATCTCGATGATCCGGTTCAGCGCGTCCTCCTCGGTGTATTCGCTCTCGCGCGCATAGGCGCGCGCGGCGTGACGGGCGAGATCGACGAGCAGCAGGCCCCACATGTCGGGCTCGTCGAAGGCCCGCTGGAACGCCATCGACAGCCCGCCGTCCAGCACGAACACGCGCAGGATCTCGACCGCATCATCGCGGACGAGGACGTCGGGTGGCAATGGCTGCTCCTTCGGACCCGCCATGGTCTACCTGTAGCAGACGGCTTTGGCGGCCTCGACCACTTCGGCAGCCGAAGGCAGCGCGAGCTTTTCCAGGTTCGCGGCATACGGCATCGGCACGTCCTTGCCGGAGACCCGGGTTACAGGCGCATCCAGATAGTCGAAGGCATGCTCCATGATCCGCGCGGCGATCTCGGCGCCGACACCGCTCTGGGCCCAGCCCTCTTCCACCGTGACGGCACGTCCCGTCTTCTTGACGGAGTTGACGATGGTGTCGGTATCCATCGGACGCAGCGTGCGCAGGTCGATCACTTCGGCCTCGATGCCGTCCTTGGCGAGTTCGTCGGCGGCCTTCAGCGCGTAGCTCATGCCGTTCGACCACGAGATGATCGTGACATGGCTGCCGGAGCGCACGATGCGCGCCTTGCCGATCGGAATCACGAAGTCGTCGAGCTTCGGCACCTCGCCAGTGTGGCCGTAGAGCATTTCGTTCTCGAGGAAGATCACCGGATTGGGATCGCGGATCGCAGCCTTGAGCAGGCCCTTGTAATCAGCGGCCGAGAACGGCGCGACGACCTTGAGGCCGGGGACGTTCGAATACCAGGACGAATAATCCTGGCTGTGCTGGGCGGCCACGCGGGAAGCGGCGCCGTTGGGCCCGCGGAATACGATGGAGCAGCCCATCTGGCCGCCGGACATATAGAGCGTCTTGGCCGCGGAGTTGATGATCTGGTCGATCGCCTGCATAGCGAAGTTGAAGGTCATGAACTCGACAATCGGCTTCAACCCGGTCATCGCGGCGCCGACGCCGATGCCGGCAAAGCCGTGCTCCGTGATTGGCGTGTCGATGACGCGCTTGGCGCCGAATTCTTGAAGCAGCCCTTGCGTCACCTTGTAGGCGCCTTGGTATTCGGCAACCTCTTCGCCCATCACGAAGACGTCGGCATCGCGGCGCATCTCTTCGGCCATAGCATCGCGCAGGGCTTCGCGGATGGTCTGCGTCACCATCTCGGTGCCTGCGGGCACTTCCGGGTCGGGTTCTGCGACGGCCTGCGGCGCCGGCGCAGCCTTGGGAGCTGGAGCCTCGGTCTTCGCGGCGGCAGGGGCTACGGATTCGGCAGCCTTCTGCTGCTGGGCAGGCGCGGGCGCCTTGGCGAGATCGGCGGCACTTTCGCCATCGGCCAGAATTGTCGCGATCGGTGTGTTCACGGCAACGTCGGCGGTGCCCTCGGGGATCAGGATCTTGCCGAGCGTACCTTCATCGGTCGCCTCGACCTCCATGGTCGCCTTGTCGGTCTCGATCTCGGCGATGACGTCGCCGGACTTGATCGTCTCACCCTCTTTTTTCAGCCATTTGGAGAGGTTGCCCTTCTCCATCGTGGGCGACAACGCGGGCATCAGCACTTGAATTGGCATATCGGCTCCAAAAGAAAGCTTGCGCGCGTTCAGCGGTAAATATCGGTCCAGAGCTCGGCGGCATCCGGCTCGGGATCATGCTGGGCGAAATCGGCGGACGCGTTGACGATGTCGCGCACCTCGGCGTCGATCGCCTTCAGATCCTGCTCGCTGACCTTGGCGGCCAACAGGCGGTTGCGCACCTGCTCGATCGGATCCTGGTCGTGGCGGACTTTTTCGACCTCCTCGCGCGTTCTGTACTTTGCGGGATCGGACATCGAGTGGCCGCGATAACGGTAGGTCTGCATCTCCAGGATGAAGGGTCCCTTGCCGGCGCGGCACCAGGCCGCCGCCTCGTCGCCGGCGGCCTTCACGGCGCGGACGTCCATGCCGTCGACCTGCTGGCCGGGAATGTTGAAGGAGGCGCCGCGCTTGGAGAAATCCTGCTGCGCCGAGGCGCGCGAGACCGAAGTGCCCATGGCGTAGCGGTTGTTCTCGATGACGTAGATCACCGGCAGCTTCCAGAGCTCCGCCATGTTGAAGCTCTCATAGACCTGGCCCTGGTTGGCCGCGCCGTCGCCGAAATAGGTGACGCTGACATTGTCGTTGTCGCGATAGTGATTGGCGAAAGCGAGCCCGGTGCCGAGCGAGACCTGTGCGCCGACGATGCCGTGGCCGCCGTAAAAGTGCTTCTCCTTGCTGAACATATGCATGGAGCCGCCCTTGCCCTTGGAATAGCCGCCGCGACGGCCGGTGAGCTCGGCCATGACGCCTTTGGCCTCCATGCCGGTGGCGAGCATATGGCCGTGATCGCGATAGCCGGTGATGACCTGATCGCCCGGCTTCAGGGCCATCTGCATCCCGACCACCACGGCCTCCTGGCCGATATAAAGGTGGCAGAAGCCGCCGATCGCGCCCATGCCGTAGAGCTGGCCGGCCTTTTCCTCGAACCGCCGGATCAGGAGCATGTCGCGGAGCGCCTTGAGCTCCTGCTCTCTGGTGAATTCCGGGGGCGAACCGCCGTCGGTCTTGTCCTGTGCAGTACTTGCGGCGGCTTTCTTGGGTGCGGCCATGGGAATTCCGGGTCAGAGAAAACTTCAGCCCTGTCTAACCCAAGTCAAACGCCCTTGGAAAGCACCGCGGCGGCATGGCACGCCTTTCATTATGCCGCACTGCAACGCGATCGTAATATTGCAAAATCTTTGACGCGGATCGGGCAACATTTAGCTCCCCGACTCCCGCATCGTGTGTGGAATACCGATCGCAGACCCGCTCACGTCAGCCGCAGGAAGCAACGGGCTGCTTGCATATCGCAATCGCGCTGGCTCGATGGAGTCAGCGGCAGACCGCAAACCCCGCAAATGGCGCTTGTGCCGCTCGCGTGTCAGTTCGCCGGGATCGTCCGGACGAGATCGCGCGGATTGACGTAGTCGAGCTGGAAGCGCGCCCGCTCGTCCAGCATGTCGGGGTCGATCTTCGCGGAGCGCAGCAGCGAAACGCGCTGCTCGCTCCTGGCGCGCTCGCGCTTGAGCTGCGCCAGTTCGCTGGTCAGCGCCACGATCTCCTGGTCGAGCTCCTGGCGGGCGTTGAGGCCGTATTTGCCGGTATAGGCGTTGACGCCGAAATAGCCGACGATGGCGGCCGCCATCGCATAGAGGGCAAGACCGGTCAGGATCGATTTCAGGCGCGCGCGGGAGACCATCCTGGTAAGATGGGACAGGTTGGTTAAGGGCGTGCTAATTGCCCGCCCGCTTGGCGTTCCAATGCCTGGCTCAGCCGTCATGCCCGGCCTTGTGCCGGGCATCCACGTTCTTCGTCAATTTGGCAAAGACGTGGATGGCCGGGACATCTAGCGCGAAGACGCGCTTCGCGCTTTTGCCCGGCCATGACGGAGACCCGGGGTTCGCGGCCTCAGCCGTGATGCTTCGCGACGTGCACCGCAAACGCGTCGATATAGGCCTGGAGCACCGGCTTCAAGGACTCCTTGGTCAGGTTGCCGTCGGCATCGAACGCGTCGCCCACCCCGTTCAGATAGGCCTCCGGCTGCTGCATGATCGGGCCGGAAATGCCCGGCAGGATGTTCTGGAGCGTCTTGGCGGCACTGACGCCGCCGAGCGGGCCCGGCGAGTTCGCGATGATGCCGACCGGCTTGTCGTTGAACGAGCTCTTGCCATAGGGCCGCGAGGCGACGTCGATGGCGTTCTTCAGCACCCCCGGGATCGCGCGATTGTATTCCGGCGTGACGAAGATGACGCCGTCCGATTTCTGGATTTTTTCGCGGAAAGACAGCCAATCCGCCGGCGGCGCTCCCTCGAGGTCCTGGTTGAAGAACGAGATGCCGGCCGGCGTGATGACCTCGAGCTTGAGCGAGGCCGGCGCGAGCTTGGCGAGCGCATTGGCGATCTTGAGCGAAAAGCTGTCCTTACGCAGGCTGCCGGCGATCGTGACGATATTGTAGGCCATAGAGTGTCCTCGAAATCTTCAGCGGGAGTGCCGGGTCGGCACTTAAGCGATCTCGACCGATAGATGCAAGTGCATGGACTGGTCGGATTTGGAAACGCTGGGTTTCTGAACGGTTGCCCAAACAATCAGGCCGCCAAGTGGCGGCCCGATCCCTGGTACAAATCTGCAAATCGGCTCAGATGGTCGGATTCCACGCCGACGGGATCAGACGATATTTGGCGCCGTCCTTCTCGACATGGCCGACCGAGGGGAAGGTGAAGTGGAAGCCGATCACGGTCGCCTTCTCGGCGGCCGCCATGTCGTAGAATTTGTGGCGGGTTTCCTGCGCCAGCGCTGCATCGGTGTCGAACACCACATGCCAGTTCGGATTGCGCAGGAAGAACTCCGGGATGTTGGTGACGTCGGACTGGATCAGCACCTTGGAATCGCCTGAGGCGACCGCGAACGAGGTGTGCCCCGGGGTGTGACCGGGCGTCGCGATCGAGGTGATGCCCGGTGCGACCTCCTTGCCCCACTCGTACTTCGTCACCTTGGATTCGAGGCCGGCAAAGGTCTTCTTCACGTTGGCGAAGTAGTTCTTCATCATCGCGTTGGACTCGGCCTTGGCGGCGTTGTCCTCGCTGGTCCAGAACTCCCAGTCCTTGCCTGGCACCATGATCTCCGCATTGGGGAAGGCAAGCGCGCCGTCGGCGAGACGAATGCCGTTGGTGTGGTCGGGATGCAGATGCGAGAGCAGCACGACGTCGATGCTCTTGGGGTCGACGCCGGCGGCCTGGAGGTTCTGCAGCGTGCGGCCGACCGCGCCCTTGCTGGGCTCGAGATTGGCGACACCGTTGCCGGTATCGATCAGCACGAGCTTGGAGCCGGTGTTGATGAGCTGCGGGTTGAACGGCACCGTGACCATGCCCTTCGGCATGTAGGCCGCCTCGCCAGCGGCCAGCGCTTCCTCCTTCGGCGCGTTGACGACGAACTTGTCCGGCATCGGGAAAGTGCGCGCACCGTCATTGATGGAGGTGCACTCGTAGCTGCCGACCTTGTAGCGGTAGAAGCCCGGCGCCTGCGTGCCGGCTTGCGGTACTGAGGCATTGGCGGCGGTCGGCCCAAAGCCGGTCACGGCAGCCGCACCGAAGGTGGCGGCGCCTGCAAGCAAATGGCGGCGATTAAGATCGGTCATGAGGTCCCCTTCTGAGCGCCCCGCGGTTTTCCCGCGTGCAAATGGCGGCGGAATAATCCCCGGCTTCGCTCAGAAGGCAAGACCTTCTTTCGGTGACGTGCCGTCGCACGTCCCGATTATTTGTTCGGGTTGATGAGGAATTTTTCGCCAGTGGCGCGTTTGGCGTACACCGCGATGTTGGCGGGATCGAGCGCCTCGGAAAGCGACACCACCTTGGTGTAGTGGCTGGCAAACGTGGTCTTCAGTTCGTCGACGACGCGCTGGCGCAGCCTGGCCCCGTCCGCCTGCCCGATCTTCATCAGGAACGGAAAGAGCAGCCAGCCGCCGACGCCCCAGGCCATGCCGAAGCCGCGCGGCAGCTCAATCGGGCGGACATCGAGCGCGCCATAGACATAGACCTGCTTGTGCACGTTGGAGCCGTAGCGGCTGTATTCCTTCGCGGTCTTGTTGATCGCGACTTCCATGCAGTTGAGGATGTCGCCGGCGAGCTTCCCGCCGCCGATGGCGTCGAAGGCGATGGTGGCGCCGGTCTCGACCAGCGCATTGGTGAGATCGCCGAGGAAGCTCGGTGCGGTGGAATCGACGACATATTTGGCGCCGATCTTGTGCAGGATGTCGGCCTGCTCCTTGCTGCGCACAATGTTGACCAGCGGGATGCCGTCCTTGATGCAGATCTTGTTCAGCATCTGCCCGAGATTGGATGCGGCCGCAGTGTGCACCAGCGCCTTGTGACCCTCGCGCCGCATGGTCTCGGTCATGCCGAGCGCGGTCAGCGGATTGACGAAGCAGGAGGCTCCTTCGGCCGGCGTGGTGCCTTCCGGCAGCGGCAGGCACTCGCGCACTTTCAACGTGCGATACTGCGTGTACATCGCGCCGCCGATCATGGCGACGGTCTTGCCCATCAGCGCCTTCGCGGCATCCGAGGAGCCGGTCCTGATCACGACTCCCGCGCCTTCGTTACCGACCGGCATGGATTCGTCGAGCCGGCCTGCCATCGCCCGCATCGCGCCTTCCGGCACTTTCGCGGTGATGACGGGAGCTTCTTTGGTGCCCGAAGCCTTTGCCGTGCTCATGTCGGCCGCGCCGATCAAGAGCCCGAGGTCGGACGGGTTGATCGGCGCGGCCTCGACGCGGACGACAACCTCGTCCGCGGCGGGTTCGGGGGTCGGCACGTCGAGCAGCGAGATTTCGAGCTCACCGCTCTTCTTGATCAGCGAACGCAGTTGCAGACCGTTCTTGCCGTCGCTCATGTCGATCCTCCCCTGTTCTTGTCCGACCGCTGGCTTATGCCAGCGCCTTCAGTGCCGCCTTGCCGCCGTAGAGCGCCTGCTTGCCGAGCTGCTGCTCGATGCGCAGGAGCTGGTTGTATTTGGCGGTGCGATCGGAGCGCGCAAGGGAGCCGGTCTTGATCTGACCGCAATTGGTGGCGACCGCGAGGTCGGCGATGGTAGAATCCTCGGTCTCGCCGGAGCGGTGCGACATCACCGAGGTGTAGCCGGCCTTGTGCGCCATCTCGACGGCGGCGAGCGTCTCGGTCAGCGTGCCGATCTGGTTGACCTTGATCAGGATCGAATTGGCCCGTCCGGCCTTGATGCCTTCGGCGAGGCGCTTGACGTTGGTGACGAAGAGATCGTCACCGACGAGCTGGCACTTCTTGCCGACGAGGTCGGTCAGCTCCTTCCAGCCGTCCATGTCGTCTTCCGACATGCCGTCCTCGATGGTCACGATCGGATAGCGCGAGACGAGATCAGCAAGGTACTTGGCCTGCTCGGAGATCGAGCGGGTCTTGCCCTCGCCCTCGTAGACGTATTTGCCGTCCTTGAAGAACTCGGTCGAGGCGCAGTCGAGGCCAATGACGATGTCGGAGCCCGCCTTGTAGCCGGCCTTGCCGATCGCGTTCATGACGAATTCGAGCGCGGCGTCCGCCGACGGCAGGTTCGGGGCAAAGCCGCCCTCATCGCCGACATTGGTGTTGTGGCCGGCCTTCTTCAATTCGGACTTCAGGGTGTGGAAGACCTCCGCGCCATAGCGCAAGCCCTCGGCAAAGGAGGACGCGCCAACCGGTAGGATCATGAACTCCTGGAAGTCGATCGGATTGTCGGCGTGCATGCCGCCATTGATGATGTTCATCATCGGCACCGGCAGCAGCCGCGCCGAGGTGCCGCCAACGTAACGATAGAGCGGCATGTCGAGCGAGTTCGCGGCCGCCTTGGCGCAGGCGAGCGACACGCCGAGGATGGCGTTGGCGCCCAGCCGGCTCTTGTTCGGCGTACCGTCGAGGTCGATCATGATCTGGTCGAGCTGGGCCTGCTGCTCGACATCGAGGCCGCTCAGGGCCTCGAAGATTTCGCCGTTGACGGCGCCGACCGCCTTGGTGACGCCCTTGCCGAGATAGCGAGTCTTGTCACCGTCGCGTAGTTCCACCGCCTCATGGGCGCCGGTGGAGGCGCCGGACGGCACGGCAGCACGGCCAAGCGCGCCATCTTCCAGCACGACGTCGACCTCGACGGTGGGATTGCCACGGCTATCGAGAATTTCGCGGCCGATGATGTCGATGATGGCGGTCATGATGTGCACTTCCGTTCGTTAGAGCTGATCGGTGCCGCGGGTCTTACACGGACCGCAAGCAAATGTGAACGCTTGGAGGGTGGGCTTCGACTGACGCGTGAAGCGGCTCGGACTAAGGTTGACCGCATCTGGTCTGCGCGCAAAACCTCAATCTGAAACAGTCGGGGTAACGCCATGAATCGCCGCCAGTTTCTTGCCTCGAGCATCGCCCTCCTCGCGACCCGCCCGAGTTTTGCGCAGGAAGGCCCGTTCCGGACAAAATACTACCCCATTAGCTCCGGCATCGGTCTGCACGACCTCGCTCCCGCTCCCGATGGCACGGTCTGGTTTACGGCCCAGGGCAAGGGCCTGCTCGGCAGGCTCGATCCGAAGGATGGCAGCCACAAGACGGTCAGCCTCGGCCAGGGCGCCGCCCCGCACGGCGTGACCATCGGCCCCGACGGCGCGCCCTGGATCACCGAGGGCGGCCGGAATGCGATCGCCCGCGTCGATCCTTCCGACCTCAAGGTCACCCTGTTCCGCCTGCCCGAGAAGTTCGCCTACGCCAATCTCAACACCGGCGTGTTCGACAAGGACGGCACCTATTGGTTCACCGGCCAGTCCGGCTATTACGGCCGCCTCAAGCCGAACGCGGGCGGGACGGACGTGTTCAGGGCGCCCAAGGGCGTCGGCCCCTACGGAATCACCGTCACGCCCAAGGGCGACGTCTGGTATGCCTCGCTTGCCGGCAGCTATATTGCCAGGATCGATCCGGCGACGGGCAGCGCCAGTGTGGTCGAGCCGCCGACGCCGAGCCAGGGTTCGCGACGGGTCTGGTCGGATTCGAAAAGCCGGATCTGGGTCAGCGAGTGGAACAGTGGCCACGTCTCGGTGCACGATCCCGCGGAAGCCTCCTGGAAGACCTGGAAGCTGCCCGGCGAGCGTCCCCGCACCTACGCGGTCTATGTCGATGACAAGGACAAAGTCTGGCTGACCGATTTCTCCGCCAACGCCATCGTCCGCTTCGATCCCGCCACCGAGCGTTTCAACGTGTTCGCCAGCGACAAGGCTAACGCCAATGTGCGCCAGCTCGACGGGAGGCCGGGCGAGCTCTGGGGCTGCGAATCCGGCAACGACCGGATCGTCATGATCCAGACGGTCGCCGCCGGTTGACGACAGCGGCATTTGCGTCCATCCCGGCACGCGGAACAGGATGTGACGACAATGGCGAAGAAATCCCTTCAGCTGGGCCGCGCGGTCGAATGGCCGCACACACCGGAAGAAGCGCAGCTCGACCGCGTGCCGAACCCGCAAAAGGGCACGGACTATCTGGTACGCTTCACCGTGCCGGAATTCACCTCGCTCTGCCCGGTCACGGGACAACCGGATTTCGCACATCTGATGATCGACTACGCCCCCGGCCAATGGTTACTGGAGTCGAAGTCGCTCAAGCTCTACATCGCGAGCTTCCGCAATCACGGCGCCTTCCACGAGGACTGCACCGTGATGATCGGCAAGCGCATCGCGAGCGAGATCAAGCCGAAGTTCCTACGCATCGGGGGCTATTGGTATCCGCGCGGCGGCATTCCAATCGACGTGTTCTGGCAGACGGGCCGCGCGCCGAAGGGATTGTGGGTGCCCGAGCAGGGCGTCGCGCCCTATCGCGGCCGGGGCTGAGCTTGAAGAGACCGTTTCTGACTCACCGCGTTCGGTCTCGACCGCGAAGATTTGCTCGCTCGGGGGACGAGGTATAGCGGCTAACAACCATGCCGCTCGAATAAGCCTTGGCCTCGAGTAATTTTAGCTTCCTGAACCCCGACGCCGCGAAGATCCTGACGCCGTCACCCAATACCGCCGGGTTGACGTAGAATTGAAACTCGTCAACGAGACCTTGTTCGATCAGCGCCGCGGCAAACCCCGCGCCACCGAACACGCCAATGTCGCGCCCTCGTTGGCTCTTTAAGGCGCCGACCACCTCGTGCAAATCTCCGCTGACAAGCGTGGTTCGTTCCCACGCCGGCTCCGTTGGCTTATTCGTCGGAACCATTTTGCTCATTTCTGTGATACGCTTAGCGAACGCGTAGAATGGCTCAGTTGGGTAGCGGTTCGCTGCGTTCTCCCAATGCCGTAGATACCCTTCATTCAGCATCTTCCGACTGAGAAGAATCGTGTCGATGCGCTCGAAGTGAGCATTGAAATCGCGCTTCAGTTCATCATCCCAAAAGTTGTTGTCACCCCAACCCCATAGCTGCCAATTTACCGTTCCGTAGGAGCCGACAAAGCCATCGGCTGACACCTGCATCTGAAGGATAAGTTTTCGCATCGGTCTATTCTCTCGAATCATGCAAGGATCGAAGCTGCGAACGATTCAGCAGCCCATTGTTTGAAGGTCGTTCGAGTTGTGTTTTCTGAAGCTGGCGTGTCGAGTGCCCATCGCTCTTGGCGATTGAAGCTCGCTGGGGTTTCGATCAACGCTTCCGTGAAGCTGGCTGATATCCCGTTTGCGATCATGCTGCTGCGGGCGTCATCGAGCGGGACAGATCGATAAGTCACGTCTTTGCGCAGTTTCCTGCCCAGGAGCTCTGTCACCTTCTGAAATATTTAAAAGCCGCCGCTTGCAACCTGATGGATATCTGCGGGCATTTTCCACCACTCCTCCAGCATTGAGACTTTGTGATTGGTTTACATTTGGAAGCATTGACGCCAGCCTCGAATGATGTCAATAGTAAATCGATTTACAAAGGGAACTACGGATGTCGGGAAGACAGCGATCAGGTTGCCCAATCAGTCTGTCGCTGGAGTTGCTCGGCGATCGCTGGACGCTGCTGATTGTGCGTGACATCGTTTTCGCGGGGAAACAGCACTTCCGGGAATTTCTGCAGTCCGATGAATCGATATCATCGCGGACGCTTGCGGAGCGGCTTCAAACGCTGCAAGAAGGCGGCGTCCTTACCCGTCATGACGACCCCACGCATAAACTGAAGGCGATTTATCGCCTTACGGAGGCGGGCATTGATCTGCTGCCTGTCCTCGCCGAGCTTGGCTTATGGGGCAGCAAATATCGTAATGCTGATCCGGATCTTGGTGCGATTGCCGAGAGACTATCGGCGGGGGGCCCCAAGATGCTTTCCCAGATGAAGCAAAAACTGAGGACAGGAGGTTCTAAATGACGATACGCCGCGTCAGGCGCTAGACATCTTTTAGGCGACTGCATCCGATGGCGCCCGCTGTTTCAACAGCCGCGCACAGGCGAAGCCCAGCGCGACCATGATCGCGGCGCTCGCGAACAGGGTCGGCATCTTGCCGCCATGCTGGAGGCCAAGTCCATAGGCGAGCGGCCCCACCGTCTGCCCCATGAAGAAGAAGAACGAATGCAGCGACAACGCGGTTGCGCGCGCCTCGACCGAGAGTTCGCTGGCAAACATCTGAAGGCAGCCATGGGCGATGTAGAAGCCCCATCCCATCACGATGAGATTGAACGCCTGCACTTCCCAGCGCAGGCCGAAGCCGACGGCAACGAGCTGCGAAGCCACCAGCGTCATGCCCGCGATCATCATTCCCTTCATGCCCAGCCATGGCAGCAGGCGCGACACCGTCAGCGTGTAGAACAAGCCGCCGACCGCAAAGCCCGCGATGACGATGCCCGCGATCGAGAGCGAGGTCTGACCGAGCTCGAACAGGAACGAAGCGATGTAGGGAAACAGGCCGAGCACGCAGCAGCCTTCGATGAACACCGCCGCATAACAGACATAGGCGTTCGGGTTGGTGAAGATGGTGCGATAGCCCGCCTTCAGCGCCGACAGGCTCGTCTTCGGCGGATGCTTGACCTTGGCGCCACGAAAACCGGCGGCGACCGCGATCGAGGCAACGATCACCAGCGCGCCGAGCACCGCCAGCACGCCGCGCCAGCCGAGGAAATCGCCGATCAGGCCGGAGGCCGAGGCGCCGAGGAGATTGCCCGCCATCGCGCCGGCGAGCGTGCGGCTGATCGCGACCTGACGCTTCTCCGGACCGACGAGATCGCTGGTCAGGCTGAGCGCCACCGGAAACACGCCGCCGGAGCCGATACCGGCGAGGATACGGGTCGCGAACAGAACCGAGAATGAGCTCGAGAGCGCCCCCAGGATGTTGGCAAGGCCGAGCAGCGCGAGGCAGCCGATCATCAGCCGCGTCTTGCCGAACAGATCGGCGGCGGCGCCGACGATCGGCTGGATGATCGAGAAGGTGAAGGCGAACACCGCGGCAAAACCGGCAGCGGTCGCGATGCTGACGCCAAAGTCCTCCGCGACGTGCGGCAGCACCGGATCGAGCGCGCGCGCGGAGAGCGCCGCGGCGAAGCTTGCACCGGAGATGACGTAAAGCGCGGCCGGCAGGCCGTGATCGTGCGCCCGCGCCTCGCCTTGCTGCATCAGCGCGGGTCGGCTTTGGTCGAATCTTTGGCGAGCGCGTCGAACGCCATCAGCCTTCGGATCAGCCCTTCGAACTCGCGCAGCGGCACCATGTTGGGTCCGTCGGACGGCGCGCTGTCAGGATCGGGATGGGTCTCGATGAAGATACCGGCAACACCGACGGCGACGGCTGCGCGTGCGAGCACCGGCACGAATTCGCGCTCGCCTCCGGAAGACGTCCCCTTCCCGCCCGGCTGTTGCACCGAATGAGTCGCGTCGAAGATCACGGGGGCGCCGGTGGTGCGCGCCAGGATCGGCAGCGCGCGCATGTCGGAGACCAGGGTGTTGTAGCCGAAGGACGCGCCGCGTTCGGTGACGAGCACGTTGGGATTGTTCGCGCTCGTGATCTTGGACACGACGTTGGCCATGTCCCAGGGCGCAAGAAACTGACCCTTCTTGACGTTGACGACCTTGCCGGTTGCGGCCGCCGCCAGCAGCAGATCGGTCTGGCGACACAGGAAGGCGGGAATCTGCAACACGTCCACCGCCTGCGCCACCTCGGCACACTGCCCGGCGTCATGCACGTCGGTCAGGACCGGCAGGCCGAGCGACGATCGGATTTCGGCGAAGATCGGCAGCGATTGTGCAAGTCCGAGGCCACGCGCGGCCGACGCGCTGGTGCGATTGGCCTTGTCGAATGAGGTCTTGTAGACGAGGCCGATCTGCAGTCGCGCGGCGATCTCCTTCAGCGCGGAGGCCACCTCCAGCGCATGCTGGCGGCTTTCGAGCTGACACGGCCCGGCAATGATCGAGATCGGCAGATCATTGCCGAATTTGACCTTGCCAATGGTGACGACCGGCGCCGCTGACGTCGAAGAGCTCAAGGCAAATCCCTCGTTTCGGCGCGACCATAGCCGCGATGAAGGGCGGATCAACCCCGTTCGGCCTGGGCTCCCAGAATATCAGGGTTGCGCCCAGGCTCCCCGCGACGCCCTCGCGCCGGCCGTCTCTACTTCACCGACGAGAAGGCGGTCGGCGCCAGGATCTGGCTGACGATGTTGCCGACGATCTGGCCGTCCGCCTCGCTCTCGGCGCGCCCTTTCATCCAGTCCGGATCGGTCATGAAGGCGGCCCACTTCTTCTCGCGCTCGGCGAGCGACTCCCAGGCCAGGAAATAGGTCAGCTCCTGGTTGGATTCACCGATCACGGTCGTGAAGAACCCGGCCTGCTTGATGCCGTGCTTTTCCCACACCTTCAGCGTGACGGTCTCGAACCGCTTGAGCAGTGCCGGCAGGCGGCCGGGCACGCAGCGATAGATGCGCATTTCGTAGATCATTCGTATTCCTCCCTGATCAGGTGCGGCGGTTATAACGGCCGGCCCCGACGGTGTCTTGAGGCCCGCTCGGCCGCCCCCGGTAGCGTTCCGTGCATGGCTAGCGCCCGCTCAAAGCCTCGAGAGCCGGTTCCCGCAATGCTGCCGCAATGATACGGCCGCTAGATTGGCGCGATTGAGGTTGAGGTGCGGATCATGCGGATTTTGCTCGTCGAGGACGAGGTCGAAATGGCCGACGCGCTGGCGTCGGCGCTGAAGCGCTACGACATGGTGGTGGACCACGCCCCCACGCTCGCGGAGGCGGAAGAGGCCATTTCTGCCGACGTCCACGCCGCCGTCCTGCTCGATCGCCAGCTTCCCGATGGCGACGGTCTCACCCTGATCCCGAAACTCAGGGCGCGCGCCGACGGCGTGCCGATCATCGTGTTGACGGCGCGCGGCGAACTCGCCGACCGGGTCGCCGGGCTCGACTGCGGGGCGGATGATTATCTGTCAAAGCCGTTCGCGGTAGAGGAATTGCTGGCGCGGCTGCGCGCCGTGCTGCGCCGGCCCGCCGGGCTGCATCCCGACATCATGCACGCCGGCCGCCTCGCCTTCGATTTCGGCCATCGCGAGGCAAGCATCGACGGGGCTCCGCTCGAGCTGCCGCGACGCGAGCTCCTCGTGCTGGAAGCCCTGGTCCGCCGCATGGGCCGGACCGTGCTGCGCTCCGCGCTGGAAGAAGCCGTCTACAGTTTCGACGACGAGATCCAGTCGAATGCGCTCGATACACACGTGTCGCGCCTGCGCCGCAAACTCTCGGAAGCCGATGCGCGCGTGGAGATCCACGGCATCCGCGGCGTCGGCTATCTCTTGAAGAATCTGCTATGAGCAAGCACCACGAACCCTATTGCCTGCGCTCGCGGCTGAGCTGGCGCCTGCTGTCGCTCCAGGCGGTGCTGCTCACGGCGCTCGTTGCCGTCGTCGTCGGGGCATTGAGCGCGTCGGGATTCGTGATCGCCGGGCGCGACGAAGATCGCGTGATCGATATCGTCCAGCGCGCGCTCGGACGCGACGCGCAAGGCGACCTGGTCCTGCGGCCGACGACCGAGCTGAAACAATTGCGCAGCGAGACCCCCGATCTCTGGTTCCTGGTCCGCGACAGGCAGGGACATTCGCTCAGCGAAGGCGCCGTGCCGGCCGAATTCGCCGCCATCGGCAGCGGCCTCGACCAGATCAGCCAGGCCCGGCTCGGCTGGCAGCTGTTCGAGGACGATCCGCGCAAGCCCCCGGCGCGGCTGAAGCGGGTCGATACCGACGCCGGCAATGTGCAAATCATCACGGCGACGCAAGGCAAGCTCACGGGCGCCAAGGCGTTGATCATGACATCGCTTGCACTGCTCGGCATCGCCCTGCCTGGCCTGCTCCTCATGGGAACGGCGACGTTCATCGCCACGCCGATGATCGTGCGGCGCGCCTTCGAGGCGCTCGATGCGACGGCGGACCAGGCGCGGCGCATCGACATCCATCAACGCGGCGCGCGGCTGTCGCTGGACCGGATGCCGCTGGAAGTCGTGCCGCTCGTGACCGCGGTCAACGACGCGCTGGCGCGGCTAGACCAGGGCTATGCCCGCCACAAGCGCTTCGTCGCCGATGCCGCACACGAGTTGCGCACACCGATCGCGATCCTGAACACGCGGCTGGAGTCGCTTCCAGCGGGGCCGGACAAGACCCGGTTGCTGGAGGATTCCGCGCGGCTGGCAACGCTTGCCGAGCAGCTGCTGGACATTCAAAGGCTCGACCGCTGCGGCCATCCCTTCACGCGCGTTGACCTCGTCGCAATCGCGCAAAGCGCGGCCGCAGATCTTGCGCCGCTGGCCATTGCCGCCGGCTACGAGTTGGCGCTCGACGCCCCCTCCACGCCGGTCGAAACGATCGGCGATTCGGCGGCGCTGGAGCGCGCGCTGACCAACCTTGTGCAGAATGCGATCCAGCACGGCCCGCGCCGCGGCACCATAGGCATTCGTGTCAGCAGGCCCGCGAGCATCGAGGTCACGGACGAAGGCGCCGGCATTCCGGCCGATCAGCGCGAACAGATATTCGAACCGTTCTACCGGCTGACACCGCTGGATCGCGGTGCCGGCCTCGGTCTCAACATGGTGCGCGAGATCGTGCTCCTGCATGGCGGCCACATCTCGGTCGCGGACACAGCGATCGGCGGCGCGTGCTTCAGGATGTCACTGCCGCCCGTCCGGGAGAATTGACGCAATCGACAGGCGGCACGCAATGCTGTCGCAATGCACTCAAGCGATTGTTCGGCCGCCTCACCTCTGACCTGCGAGGCGCAACCAAGATGCCGGAGTGCGCATGCCCAACGATTTCCTCTCGTTCTTCCTGTCATGGATGTCAGCCCCGCGCCGCGTCGGCGCGATCGCGCCGTCAGGCGCGGCGCTGGCCGATCTCATCACCCGCGAGATCACCGCATCGACCGGCCCTGTTCTCGAGCTCGGCCCCGGCACCGGCGCGTTCACCTACAAGCTGCTCAAACGCGGCGTGCGCCAGCAGGACCTCACGCTGATCGAATACGGCTCCGACTTCATGAAGGTGCTCCAGATGCGTTTTCCGAACGCGCGCGTCTTGTGGATGGATGCAGGGCGGCTCGCAACGGAGCGCCTCTATGACGGCGCGCCCGTCGGCGCGGTCGTGAGCGGCCTGCCGCTGCTCAACATGTCGACGCGCAAGGTGGTCTCGATCGTCGGTGGCGCGTTCAGTCATGTCCGCCCCGGCGGCGCCTTCTACCAGTTCACCTACGGCATGAGTTGTCCGATCCCGCGGCCCGTGCTCGACCGGCTGGGCTTGCGCGCAAAGCTGGTGGATCGTGCCCTGCTGAACGTGCCGCCGGCCGCCGTCTACAAGCTGACGCGACGGCCGCAGATGAAGCTCGTCACGGGATCGCTTACGCCTGATACGTCAATGCCGGCCGCGCCGGAGCCGATGCATCTTGCAGGTGACTGCACCGCCACGCGCTGAGCGATTACACCAGGCGGCTCTGAACCATTGCCGCGCGAATGAACGACGCGAACAGCGGATGCGGCTCGAACGGTCGCGACTTCAGTTCCGGATGGAACTGGACGCCGATGAACCAGGGGTGATCCTCGTACTCGACGATCTCCGGCAGCACGCCGTCGGGCGACAGGCCCGAGAATTTCAGCCCGTGCTGCTCGAGGCGATCCTTATAGGCGGTGTTGACCTCGTAGCGATGGCGGTGGCGCTCGGAAATCTCGGTCGCGCCGCCATAGACTTCCGAAACGCGGCTGCCGCGATTGAGCGCCGCGGGATAGGCGCCCAAGCGCATCGTGCCGCCGAGATCGCCGGCGTTGGTGCGCTTCTCGAGCTCGTTGCCGCGCAGCCATTCCGTCATCAGGCCGACCAAGGGCTCCTTGGTCGGGCCGAACTCGGTGGAGTTGGCCTCCTCGATCCCGACGAGATTCCGAGCTGCCTCGATCACCGCCATCTGCATGCCGAAGCAGATGCCGAAATACGGCACGTCGCGCTCGCGCGCGAACTGCGCCGCGCGGATCTTGCCTTCGGCGCCGCGCTGGCCGAAGCCGCCGGGCACCAGAATGCCGTTGACGTGCTCGAGGAACGGCGCGGGATCTTCCTTCTCGAAGATCTCGCTTTCGATCCAGTCGAGATTGACCTTCACCTTGTTGGCGATGCCGCCATGGGAGAGCGCCTCGATCAGCGACTTATACGCATCCTTCATGCCGGTATACTTACCGACGATGGCGATGGTGACGTTGCCCTCGGGATTGCGGATGCGCTCGTTGATCTGCTGCCAGCTCCGCAGCTCCGGCGGAATCCGCGAGCCGATGCCGAAGGCGGCAAGCACTTCGTCGTCGAGGCCTGCCGCATGGTAAGCCTGAGGGACAGCGTAGATGCTGTCGGCGTCGCGCGCCTCGATGACGGCGCTCTCGCGCACGTTACAGAACAGCCCGAGCTTGCGCCGTTCCTCCTTCGGGATCTCGCGATCGGTACGGCAGAGCAGGATGTCCGGCTGGATGCCGATCGAGCGCAGCTCCTTGACGGAGTGCTGCGTCGGCTTTGTCTTCAGCTCACCGGCGCTCGGGATGTAAGGCAGCAGCGTCAAATGAATGTAGATGGCGTGATCGCGCGGCAACTCGTTCTTGAGCTGGCGGATCGCCTCGAAGAACGGCAGGCCCTCGATGTCGCCGACGGTGCCACCGATCTCGACCAGCACGAAGTCGTAATCGTCGTTGCCGTCGAGGACGAAATCCTTGATGGCGTTGGTGACATGCGGAACCACCTGGATGGTCGCGCCGAGATAATCGCCGCGCCGCTCCTTGGAGATGATGTCCTGATAAATCCGCCCGGTCGTGATGTTGTCGGCCTTGGTCGCCGGCCGCCCGGTGAAGCGCTCATAGTGACCGAGATCGAGGTCGGTCTCCGCGCCGTCATCGGTCACGAACACTTCGCCGTGCTGATACGGCGACATCGTTCCGGGATCGAGATTGAGATAGGGGTCAAGCTTGCGGAGGCGGACCTTGTAGCCCCGAGCTTGCAACAGGGCACCGAGTGCCGCTGAAGCCAGACCCTTGCCGAGCGAAGAAACCACGCCGCCGGTGATGAATATGTACCGCGCCATGGGGCTTAACCTCTAATCCCTCGAATTCGATTCGCCAAAGCGATTCGTATTCCGCCCCAAACATTTTGCGGGGCTGTGGGTGAGCCAGAACTGAGAGTGGTGACAGAGCCTTGATAGGGATTGTTGATCCAGGACGGTAGAAGCCGCCCTGCATGGCCCCCCTGTTTTATTGCGAACGCGGTACCTGCGGGCCGCTCGGTGCCGGAGCCTGCTGCTGCTCGTCGGCCTTCTTCAGCGAATCCAGGATGCCACCCGAGGTCGGCGGCGCGATCGGTCCGCCACCGGCCGGCTGTGTCTGCGACGCCGGCGCACCGATGATCGACGACGGCTTGCGGTCGTAGCCGGCATACCAGGACAGGAACAGGCTGGTGAGGAAGAAGCCGACGGCCAGAATCGCGGTGGTCCGCGTCAGAAGGTTCGCCGTGCCGCGGCTCGACATGAAGCCTGCGCCGCCTCCCATGCCGAGGCCCCCGCCTTCCGACTTCTGGAGCAGGACGGCGCCGATCATAACGGTGACGATCATGAGGTGAATGACGATGACAACGGTCTGCATAGTGTCCTTCCGTCACAAGCCGACAGCGCCGAGACGGCGGCCAATCGTGCTTCGCGGGGTTTTCCTGAAGTTGCGCGGTGTTACACGATCGGACGGGGCATTGCCACCCCCGATCAGCCCCGGACCAGTGGTTTGAACCAGCCAGGGACGGCCCTGCCTAAATAGGGCAGCCCTGCGCAATCGCAAGGAAATCGGCCGCCTTCAGACTGGCCCCGCCGACCAGCGCGCCATTGACGTTCTTCACGGCCATCAGCTCGGCCGCGTTCGAGGGCTTGACCGAGCCGCCATAGAGAATGCGCATCCCGGCGCCGTCGGCCTTGAACCTGGAGGTCAGGAATTCCCGGATAAAGCCATGAATCTGCTCGACATCCCGAGACGTCGGGGTCAGGCCGGTGCCGATCGCCCAGACCGGCTCATAGGCCACGACCAGATTGGCGGAGGTCGAGCCATCCGGCAGCGAGCCGGTGAGCTGGCCGCGCAGGATATCCAGGGTCTGGCCCGCATCGCGCTGGCCCTGCGTCTCTCCGATACAGACGATCGCCGTCACCCCGGCGCGCCAGGCGGCCTCAGCCTTCTGCCGGATCAGGGCATCGCCCTCGCCATGGTCGGCGCGGCGCTCGGAATGGCCGACGATGACGGCGGTCGCACCCGAATCCGCTAGCATTTCGGCGGCGATGTCGCCGGTATGGGCGCCCGAGGCTTTGGGGTGGCAATCCTGGGCCCCCACCGCGACCTTCTTGCCGCGTGCCTTCTCGGCAAAGACAGCGATCAGGGTCGCCGGCGGGCAAACCAGCAGCTCGGCTTTGCCGGCCACCTCTGCCGCGCCATTGAGCATGGCGTCGAATTCGGCAGTCGAGGCCTTGAGGCCGTTCATTTTCCAGTTGCCGGCGATCAGGGGGCGGATGGCATCGGTCATGTCAAATTCCAGCAAAATTTGGTTTGTTCATGCGCTAGCAGAGGTCCCGTGGCAGTTCCAGAGACCAGGGGCTTTTAACCGCAGGGATCGAAAGCCCGCTAGACCCGAGGTTGCGGGGGGAAAGCCACCACTTTATGATGATTGATCAATTTGGTGACGCGCTTTTGCGGAATCTGCATTAAGACGCGCTCCCGTTCCCCTCCTGCCAAACAAGTTGGACCAAATGCTTCGAGGAATGCGCAAGGCCTCATCAAACTGGCTCGGCAAGACCATTATGGCCATTGTGATGGGCGTGCTGATCATCAGTTTCGGCGTTTGGGGCATTGCCGACATCTTCAAGGGTTTTGGGCAATCCACCGTGGCCAAGGTCGGCGGCACCGAGATTTCGTTGAACGAGTTCCGCCAGATTTACACTGATCGCCTCCAGCAGATCAGCCGCCAGTTCGGCCGGCCGCTGTCGCCTGAGCAGGCGCGCGCCTTCGGCCTCGACCGTCAGGTGCTCCAGCAGACGATCGCGGAAGCCGCCCTCGACGAAGAGGCGCGCCGGCTCGGGCTCGGCCAGTCCGACGACCAGATCCGCCAGCTCATCATGAACGACCCGAACTTCAAGGGCGTCGGCGGCAACTTCGATTCGAACCGCTTTCAGTCCGTGATCCGCAATTTCGGCTATACCGAGCAGCGCTACGTTTCGGAGCAGCGCAAGGTCTCACTGCGTCGGCAGATCACCGGCACGATCGGTGCCGGCCTCGAGCCGCCGAAGGCGATGCTCGACGTGCTGACGCGCTTCCAGAACGAGCAGCGCGCCATTGAATTCGTCAGGCTCGACGCAGCCCAGGCAGGCACCATCGACGCGCCATCGCCGGAGGCGCTCGCCGCCTATTTCGAGGATCACAAGGTCCAGTTCCGCGCGCCCGAATATCGCAAGATCGCGTTCGTCGTGGTCTCGCCGGAGGAGATCGGCAAGTGGAGCGAGGTGTCGGACGAGGACGCCAAGAAAGCATTCGACCAGCGCAAGGACCGGCTCGGCACGCCGGAGAAGCGCCAAATCCAGCAGATCGTATTCCCCAACGCCGCCGAGGCACAGGCCGCACGCGAGCGGCTCACCAGCGGGACGTCGTTCGAGGACCTCGGCAAGGAGCGCGGACTGAGCGCGTCTGACGTCGATCTCGGGCTCGTGACCAAATCCTCGCTCGATCCCGCAGTTGGAGACGCTGTCTTCGCGCTTCCCGCCGGTGAAATCAGCCAGCCGATCCAGGGCCGTCTCGGCACGTCGATCGTCAAGGTCGAAAAGATCGAGCCGGGCACTGAGGCGAACTACGCGAGCGTTGCCGCCGACATCAAGCGCGAGATCGCCACCGAGCGTGCGCGCGTCAAGGTCGCCGATCTCCGCGACAAGATGGAAGACGAGCGCGGCGGCGGTGCCAGCGTGATCGACGCGGCGCAGAAGCTCGGCCTCACCGCCGTGACCATCGACGCCGTCGACCGTTCCGGCCGCGCGCCGAGCGGCCAGCCGGTCTCCGGCATTCCGCAGGGCCTCGACGTGGTGTCGCAGGCCTTTAACACCGATGTCGGCGTCGACAACGACTCGATCTCGTTCAAGGGCGGCTATGTCTGGTACGACGTGCTTGCCATCACGCCCTCGCGCGACCGCAATCTCGACGAGGTTCGCGACCAGGTCGAGGTGCGCTGGCGCCAGGACCAGATCGCGACCAAGCTGAAGGCCAAGGCGACCGAGATGGTGCAGAAGCTCGAATCTGGCGGCAAGCTCGCCGACGAAGCAGCCGCGATCGGCGCCAAGGTCGAGACCGCCACCGGCTTCAAGCGGGACGACTCGCCCGCCAGCGTGCCCGCGGCCATCGTGTCGGCCGCCTTCCGCGTCGCCAAGGACGGCGTCGGGCAGACGGCAGTGACCGGCGGCACCGAGGTGATCGTGTTCCGCGTTACCGAGATCATCGATCCCACCGTCGATGCCGCTTCCGATGCGGTCAAGAAGCTGAAGGACAGTCTCGACCGCGCGCAGACCGAGGAGCAGGTCGCGTCCTACGTCAACAAGCTTGAAACCGACATCGGGACCACGATTAATCAGGCCGCCTTCGCGCAGGTGACCGGCGCGAACCAGTGAGTTGAAAGCACGCGATGGACGACCTGAAATCGATCATTGGAAAAGTGGCGACCGGCGCCAGCCTGTCGCGTGACGAAGCGGCTTCCGCCTTCGACGCCGTGATGTCCGGCGAGGCTACGCCCTCGCAAATGGGCGGCCTGCTGATGGCGTTGCGGGTACGCGGCGAGACCGTGGACGAGATCACCGGCGCGGTCTCGGCCATGCGCTCCAAGATGCTCACGGTCGATGCGCCCGCGGACGCCGTCGACATTGTCGGCACCGGCGGCGACGGCTCCGGCTCGGTCAATGTCTCGACCTGTGCCTCCTTCATCGTTTCGGGCGCCGGTCTGCCGGTGGCCAAGCACGGCAACCGCGCGCTATCGTCGCGTTCGGGCGCTGCCGACGTGCTGGCTTCGCTCGGGGTGAAGATCGATCTGAGGCCGGAGCAGGTCGGCCGCTGCATACGCGAATGCGGCATCGGCTTCATGTTCGCGCCCGCCCATCATCCCGCCATGAAGAACGTCGGCCCGACCCGGGTGGAGCTTGCGACACGCACGATCTTCAACCTGCTCGGTCCGTTGTCCAATCCGGCCGGTGTGAAGCGGCAGATGGTCGGCGTGTTCTCCCGGCAATGGGTGCAGCCGCTGGCGCAAGTGCTCAAGAACCTCGGCTCTGAATCCGCCTGGGTCGTGCACGGTTCAGACGGCCTCGACGAAATCACCCTCACCGGCCCGACCTTCGTCTCCGCGCTCCACAATGGCGAGATCCGGAATTTCGAGGTGACGCCGGAGGACGCGGGCCTGCCGCGCTGCGAGGCCGGTGCACTCAAAGGCGGCGACGCCGACGCCAACGCTATCGCCTTGCAGGGCGTGCTCGACGGCAAACCGAGCCCCTACCGTGACGTCGCGCTGATCAACGCCGCTGCCGCATTGGTCGTGGCGGGGCGTGCCGGGGATCTCAAGGAAGGTGTCGTGATCGGCGCAAAATCACTCGACAGCGGCGCGGCGCGCGCGCGGCTGAAACATTTGATCGCGGTCTCGAACGGCTGAGCCTGACATGTCGGACATCTTGACCAAGATCGAAGCCTACAAGCGCGAAGAAATCGCTGCGGCCAAGCGCGCGCAGCCGCTGTCGGCGGTAGAGGCGAAGGCCAAGGCGCAAGCAGCACCGCGCGGCTTCCTGCGCGCGATCAAGGCCAAGCACGCCAATGGCGACTACGCGCTGATCGCGGAGGTCAAGAAGGCGTCGCCGTCAAAGGGCCTGATCCGCGCCGATTTCGATCCGCCGCTGTTGGCCAGGGCCTATGAGGCCGGCGGCGCTGCCTGCCTGTCCGTGCTGACGGACACGCCCTCGTTCCAGGGCCATCTCGACTTCATGGTGGCGGCCCGCGCGGCAACGTCACTGCCGGTGCTGCGCAAGGATTTCATGTTCGACATCTATCAGGTGGCGGAGGCCCGCGCGCACGGCGCCGACTGCATCCTGATCATCATGGCGGCGCTCGATGATGCCGCGGCCAAGGAGCTCGAGGATGCCGCCATCGCCCACGGCATGGACGTGCTGATCGAGATCCACGACCGCGCCGAGCTTGACCGCGCGCTGAAGCTGCGTTCGCCGATGATCGGCGTTAACAATCGCAATTTGCGCACCTTCGAAACCACGCTTGCGACCAGCGAAACATTGGCGCCGCTGATCCCCGGCGACCGGCTGATGGTCGGCGAGAGCGGCATCTTCACGCCCGCCGATCTCGCCCGGCTCGAGCGCGTCGGCATGTCGACCTTCCTGGTCGGCGAGAGCCTGATGCGGCAAGCCGATGTTACCGCTGCGACGCGCACATTGCTGGCGCGCGAGACGACGGCGCGCGCGACGGGCACGCGCTGACATGGCCCGCAAGCCGACCGCGACGAAACCAGCCAAGTCCGAGTTCAAGACCCAGTCCAACACCAAGACCGGCCCTGCCCTCACCCATATCGGCGCCTCCGGCGAGGCGCGGATGGTTGACGTGTCGGACAAGCCCGCCAGCGAGCGGCTCGCGGTCGCGGAAGGACGCGTCGTCATGACCAGGGCGACGCTTGACCTGATCGTGTCCGGCAACGCCAAGAAGGGCGACGTGCTCGGCACCGCCCGCATCGCCGGCATCATGGCCGCCAAGCGCACCGCGGAGCTGATCCCGCTCTGCCATCCGCTCGCGCTGTCGAAGGTGACGGTCGAGATCGAGCCAGACGCAACGCTGCCGGGCTGCCTCGTCCGCGCCAGCGTGAAGGTCACGGGCCCGACCGGCGTCGAGATGGAAGCGCTCACCGCCGTCTCGGTCGCCTGCCTCACCATCTACGACATGATCAAGGCGGTGGAGCGCGGCGTGCGCATCGAAGGCATCCATCTGGTCGAGAAGCTCGGCGGCAAGTCCGGCCATTACCGCGTCTGATTGCGGCTGCTACTTCAACGACGCGCTGATCGACCCGAATTTTGAATTGAGCTTGCTGCCCAGGCCGTCCACCACGGCGACGATCGCGAGCGCAATCAGCCCATACTCGATCGCATATTGATTGCTTTTGCGAGGGTCCCTTCACGGCCCATTAACCCAGCTTGCTAACTTCGCCTCCACTCCGTTCCCGTAAACCAACGGATGTTTCCGGGGCCAAGAATTGACCCTGGCGTGTGCACGACAACGATCGATCATGATGACGGGATTCGGCAGTCGCCTTTTTGACCAGGCCTTCGTGCGCAGCGGACCGATCCGCTGGCTGGTGGTGGGCGGCACACTGTTGATCGCTGCGATCGCCGTCGGCGCGACGCTGATGGCGCAGAATTTCCGCGAACGTGCGCTGCGCAGCTCCGGGCGCGAGCTGGAAAACACCGTGCTGATGCTGGCCCATCATTTCGACCAGCAATTGCAGGATTTCGCGGTCATCCAGAAGGATTTCGTCGACTACGTCCGCGCAAGCGGCATCACCAGTGCGGCGGACTATCGCAAGCGCCTCGCCGGCCAGGACCTCCACCGGATGCTGCGTTCGAAGATCGAGGCACTGCCCTACATGGGCGGCGTCAATATCATCGATGCCGAAGGCAATTTGATCAATTCGTCGGCGGCATGGCCGGCCCCGAACGTGAACGTTGCCGATCGCGCCTATTTCCAGACCTTCCGGTACGATCCCGACGCTCCCGACGTCCTGATCGAGCCACTCTACAGTCGCATCTCCGGCGCATGGACCATCCTGATCGTGCGCAAGGTCGTCGGACCGAACGGCGAATTCATGGGTGTGGTCGGACGCGGCATTGAGCCGGCAAACTTCGAAAAATTCTTCGAGTCAGCCGTGCTCGGCGAAAGCACGACGATCTCGATGCTGCACCGGGACGGCACGATGCTCGCCCGTTATCCCCATTCCAGTGAATTGATGGGACGGAATTTCAAGAACGGTCCGTTCGCGCATCAAAGGGTTTTCGGGCTCGACCATTTTACCGGCCGCTTCATGAGCCCCGTTGACGGCGAGGACCGGCTGATTTCCTCACATGCCCTGCCTCACTTCCCGATCCTGATGATGGCCACCACGACGCGCGCGACGGCCCTGACGGACTGGCGCGAGCAGATCGGCATCCTGATCTCGGTCGCGGCCTCTTCCGCGCTCGCCATCGCGGGCGTGTTGATCGCGATCGTTCGCAAGCTCCTGGAGCAGCATCGTCTTTCGCGGGAACGGCTGACGCTGGAAAAGCAGCGTCTCGACCGCGCCGTCAACAACATGACCCAGGGCCTGCTGCTGTTCGACGCCTCGCAGCAGCTCGTGATCTGCAATCAGCGCTACATCGAGATGTACGGGCTGTCGGCCGAAATCGTGAGACCCGGCTGCAGCTTTCACGACATCATTGCACACCGCAAAGCCACCGGCTCGTTCACCGGCGATGCGGACCAGTATGTCGCACGGGTCCTGCGCGACGTCCACGTGCGCAATTCCATGGTGGTCGAGACCTCCGACGGTCGCTCGATCCAGATCGTGAACGAACCGCTCACGGATGGCGGCTGGGTGGCGACGCATGAGGACATCACGGAGCGCCGGCGTATCGAGGAGCGCATCACCCATCTCGCTCATTACGACGCACTGACCGACCTGCCCAACCGCACCATGTTCCACGAGCATCTGCGTCAGGAACTCGATCTCGTCGCCGGCGGCGAACAACTCGCGGTGCACTACATCGACATCGACGAGTTCAAGGGCGTCAACGACGCGCTCGGGCATCTCGTCGGCGACGAGCTCCTGAAGTCGGTCGCGCAGAGCCTCCACCGCTGTGCGGGGCCGACGGACTTCGTGGCGCGCCTCGGCGGCGACGAATTTGCCATCGTCCAGAGCGCGGTGACATCGCTGGATCAGGTCAACGAACTCGTCGCGCGGGTGTTTGAGGCCATCCGCGCGCCGTTCGACTGCATGGGACATCATCTTGCCACCGACGCCAGCATCGGCATCGCGCTGGCGCCGCAACATGGAACGGCGCTGGACCAGATCCTGAAGAACGCGGATATGGCGATGTACGCCGCCAAAGCCGCCGGGCGCCGCACCTACCGTTTTTTCGAGCCGGAGATGGACGCCAAGATCCACGAGCGGCGGCAGCTCGAGATCGCCCTGCGCCACGCCATCGCCCAAGGCGGACGCGAAGGCGGCCTCGAGGTGTATTACCAGCCCTGCCTCAGCCTGAAGGACGACCGCATCACCGGCTGCGAGGCGCTGGTGCGCTGGCGCCATCCCGAGCGCGGCATGGTCTCGCCGGCCGAGTTCATTCCGATCGCCGAGGACACCGGCCTGATCAACGAGATCGGCGAATGGGTGCTGGCGACCGCCTGCCGGGACGCGGCGAACTGGCCCGACGACATCCGCCTCGCCGTCAACGTCTCGCCGGTGCAATTCAAGAGCGGCACGCTGGCGCTGAAGATCATGGCGGCGCTTGCCGCCTCCAATTTGTCGGCGAGCCGGCTCGAGCTCGAAATCACCGAGGCGGTGCTGATCCGCGACGACGACACGGCGCTTGCGATCCTGCATCAACTCCGCGCCATCGGCGTCCGCATCGCGCTGGACGATTTCGGCACCGGCTACTCCTCGCTAAGCTATCTGCACCGCTTCCCGTTCGACAAGATCAAGATCGACCGCTGCTTCGTCAACGACATCGCCGGCCCCGACGGCTCCGCCAGCATCGTGCAGGCGCTCGTCAATCTCGCGGCCGCCCGCCGCATGACCACCACGGCCGAGGGCGTCGAGACCGAGGAGCAGCAGCGGTTGCTGCGCGCGCTCGGCTGCTCCGAGATGCAGGGTTATCTGTTCAGCGCCGCAAAGCCCGCCGACAAGGTGCTGGAGCTGTTCGCAGCTCATCGCAGCCGTCTCGCCCGGCGTAATGGCGAGGAAGGCCGGCGCCGCGAGGCAAGCTAGTTCGGACCTCGTGGTCGGCGCAGCGGCATTCCCAGAAGCTCTCCTCGATACACACGACGCAGGGTGTCGCGGAGGTCATGCAATTGCTGGAGTTGCGGGTCCAGCGGCGAGGTCTGGTCGAGCGCGACCGCGCCCGCCGCTGGGCCGAGCGCGATGGCTGCTACGAGGCCACCTTCGCGGCCATGAACCCGAGCTGACACAGCGTCCCGAAACAAGTTCGCCCGGGAACGGCTATCCGCTCCCGGGCGATCAACACCTTACCGTCGCGAGCGCCTAGTTCGGCACCGCAGCCTTCGACGCCGGCTTGGCGGCGACCGCATTCGCGGTTTGGCCGTGCAGGAAGTCGTAGGCCGTATGCAGGGCCTTGTCGTCTTTCGCTTCCGGTGGGACATAGGACTGCGACCCGGTCTGCTCGGTGCCGTCGGCTGCCTGGAGATGACCGCGCATCTGGGACTCCGCCATGGTGTCCATCCGGCCCTTCAGCTCGGGCGGCACGTCTTGGAGGATCTCGATGTCGGGCGCGATGCCCTGGGCCTGGATCGAGCGGCCCGAGGGCGTGTAGTAGCGCGCCGTGGTCAGCGCCAGCGCGCCGTTGCCGGTGCCGAGCGGAATGATGGTCTGCACCGAGCCCTTGCCGAACGAGCGCGTGCCGATCAGCGTCGCGCGCTTGTGGTCATGCAGCGCGCCGGCCACGATTTCCGAGGCTGAGGCGGAGCCGCCGTTGACGAGAACCACCAGCGGCTTGCCCTTGGTGAGGTCGCCACCATGGGCGGTAAAGCGCTGGGTCTCTTCCGGATTGCGGCCGCGGGTCGAGACGACCTCGCCACGCTGCAGGAACGCGCTCGACACCGACACGGCCTGGTCGAGCAATCCGCCCGGATTGTTGCGCAGGTCCATCACGTAGCCTACCAGCTTCTCCGGCGGAACCTCCTTGGTGATCGATGCGATCGCCTTCTTCAGGCCATCGGTGGTCTGCTCGTTGAACGAGGTGACGCGGATATAGCCGATATCCCCGTTCTCGACGTGGAAGCGCACGGGACGCACATGGATGATCTCGCGCTTGATCGCGACGTCGAGCGGGGCGTCGGCGCCCTTGCGCACGATCGTGAGCTTGGTCTGGGTCTCGACCGGCCCCTTCATCTTGTTGACGGCCTGCTCGAGCGTCATGCCCTGCACGGCATCGCCGTCGATCTTGCTGATGAGGTCGCCCGACATGATGCCGGCCTTGGATGCCGGCGTGTCGTCGATCGGCGAGACGACCTTGACCAGCCCCTCCTCCATCGTGACCTCGATGCCGAGCCCGCCGAACTCGCCGGAGGTGGTCTCCTGCATCTCGGTCCAGGCCTTGTCGTTCATGTAGCGCGAGTGCGGATCGAGCGAGGTCACCATGCCGGTGATCGCGCCTTCGATCAGCTTGGCATTGTCAGGCTTCTCGACATAGCTCGCCTTCACCCGCTCGAACACTTCGCCGAACAGATTGAGCTTGGAATAGGCGTCATCCGCGCTCGCTGCCGCCCGTGCCGCCCATACGCCGCCGTGCGGACTGGCTACCAAAAGGGTCAGACACGCTCCGGTGAGCGCGCCCAGTGGAAACAGCAGGGTTTTCCGCATGGATAGGCTGGCCTTTTTGCTTCGCGGTTCGGTGGGGCTGGGAGCCGCCATGCAAATGGCGATCCAGCCTGCTTCTCACAATACCATTCTGGTTTCTTCAAGGCCGGGATGCCACGCCGGCGGGTACACCGTAAAAATCGGTTGGTCCGGACCTAAACTTTCGGCAACGTTGCAGGACCGGTTCGTGCGCCGCGGGGGTCGGCCGGCCGGCCCGCGCCTCGCAGCCATGCCATTTTAGGATGGTTTTGGCGCCCCGGACGGGTTAGGCGATCAGGGAAGGCTTCAAATTCTCGGGAGGATAACAATGAACGAAGCACCCCGCATCCAACCGGAAAGGAACGTCGAGCTCGGCGCCAGCACCGAGCCGTTCCAGAATCTGCATGAATTCATCCGGAAAGCCCGCGCCAACCTCAACCAGAATGCATGGGACTATATCGTCGGCGCGGCCGAGACCGAGACCACGATGCGTCGCAACCGCATGGCGCTGGACGAGATCGCTTTCCGCCCGCGCGTGCTGCGCGATGTTCGCAAGGTTACAGGTTCGGTCGAACAGTTCGGCCGCAAGATGCGCCTGCCCGTGGTCCTCGCCCCGGTCGGCGCGCTCGAGATCTTCGATCCGGATGGTGCGGCGAGCGTGGCACGCGCCTGCGGCACTTTCGGTGCGGCGCACATGCTCAGTTCGGTGTCCGAGCCCGGCCTAGAAAAGACCGCCGAAGCTGCGTCCGACGCGCTGCGGCTCTACCAGCTCTATGTGCGCGGCGATGACGCCTTCGTCGCCGACGTCGTCAGCCGGGCCGAGAAGAACGCCTACGCCGCCTTCTGCCTGACCGTCGACACCGCCCACTACAGCCGCCGCGAACGTGACATCGCCAAGCGCTACGTTCGCGAGAGCCGCTTGCGCGCCACCGGGGGCGATTACCAGAAGGGTCTGGAGTGGCGGACGGTGAAGATGATCAAGGACAAGTTCAAGATCCCGCTGATCCTCAAGGGCATCGCGACGCCAGAGGACGCGCTGATCGCGATCGATCACGGCGTCGAATGGATCTACGTCTCCAACCATGGCGGCCGTCAGCTCGATCACGGTCGCGGCGCCATGCACGTGCTGCCCGAGATCGTCGACGCCGTGAACGGCCGCGCCAAGATCATGGTCGATGGCGGTGTCTGTCGCGGCACCGACATCGTCAAGGCGATCGCGGCGGGCGCCGACCTCGTCGGCATCGGCCGGCTGCAATGCTGGGCGCTGGCGGCGGCCGGCGAAGCCGGCGTGGCGCGCATGCTGGAACTGCTCGAGGACGAAGTGCTGCGCTGCCTCGGCCTCTTGGGTGCGACCTCGTTCGCCGAGGTCAACAAATCCTGCCTGCACCAGGCGACCGCAACCAACGCGCCGAGTGTGTTCAGCGCGTTTCCGCTGTTCGACCACGAGCCGTATCGATACTGAGTGAAAGGACGCAGGTGACATCGCTCTCTCCCGGCAGCGCGGATGCGCTCCTGTTCGATCTCGGCCGCGTCGTGCTCGATATCGATTTCTCCAAGGCGATCGCCTGCTGGGCGGGACATGCCGGCTGCAAGCCCGAAGCCATCGTCGCGCGCTATGTGCGGGACAGCGAAGCCTATCGGTTGCACGAGATGGGGAAGATCAGCGATGAGGACTATTTCGCCTCATTGCGAGCCTCGCTCGGAATCGGCATTTCGGACGCGCAATTCCTGGAAGGCTGGAACGCGATTTTCGCCGGCGAAATGCCTGACATCGCCGAGCTGCTGCCGCGCGCAGCGAAACAGATGCCGCTCTATGCTTTCTCCAACACCAACCGGCCGCACGTGGACCATTTCTCGAGGGAATATGCCGACCTCCTCGGCCATTTCCGCGAGCTGTATTTGTCGTCCAGCATCGGCCTGCGCAAACCGGATGCGGAGGCCTTCGACCACGTCGTTGCGGCGATCGGCGTGCCCGCCGGGCGCATCGTGTTCTTCGACGATCTTGCCGAAAACATCGAGGGAGCGCGCGCGCGCGGCTTGATGGCGGTGCATGTGACCTCGCCGCGTGACGTCGGGAACGCATTGAAGGCATTGGGCATTTGACGACGGTCCGTTGTCGCGAAACCCACGACGGCACGGCCCGACGGACCAATTTTGAAAAATTGAGGAACCGGATCACTTTGTACATTTTTATACAGAGTTCCGGGAACGGAATACCGCCTTCCGGACTCTTAGAGTCCGTTGGGACTTCTACGGACGGATGCATCATCTTGCTGGGCAAAACCTACCTCACCAAGCAGGCCTCTCTTCTTCTTGAATTCGCGAGGACAACTTCAGATTCGGACCTTTCCGCCAAGCTTGTGAGCAAGGCCGCCGACCTGAAATCCCAAGCCGACCCGCTGCCCGACAAGGATCAGGGATCCAAGGCGCCCGACGTAACTCCCGGGCAGGCAGGGAGCTGATCGATTCAGGCCATGGCGCGTTCTCCCCTTGCCATGATTTTCGTCGCTTCCATGACCACTCTCCTGCCGATCTGTGACCTCCTTCGGATCATGCCGCGACGCGCTTGATCCTGTCTTCCGGAACAATGTGAAGGGGCGGGATGACTGTGCCTGCTCAGCCGCTTTTGCCTCTGCGCCTGCGCTCGGCTAGAAGACATGCGGAACATTCGCCCGAACGTGCCGAGCAGGAGTTTTCGCCGTGGCCTTGATGCCGGTTTCCGACGCGCTTGCCGCGGTGCTGGCGGGTGCAGAGCCGCTGCCGGAAGAAATGATTTCCCTCGACGAGGCCTACCATCGCGTGCTCGCGCGTGACGTCTTGGCGCGGCGCACGCAGCCGCCGCAAGCGATGTCGGCGATGGACGGCTACGCGGTGCGCGCGGCCGATGCCGCGACGATCGATTCGGAGCTCACCGTCATCGGCGAAGTCGCAGCGGGCCGACCGTTCGAGGGGACGGTCGGAGCCGGCGAGGCCGTGCGGATCTTCACCGGCGGCGTCATTCCCTTTGGCGCGGACGCCGTCGTGATCCAGGAGGACACGGTCGCCGCCGGCAAGCGCATCACGATCAAGGAAGCCGCGATCGCCGGCCGGCACATCCGCCCCGCCGGCGTCGATTTCCGCGAGGGCGACGTGCTCCTGCGCAAGGGAAGCCGTCTGACCGAGCGAGACCTCGCGCTCGCCGCCGGGATGAATCATCCGCACCTTGCCGTTGTCAGGCGTTCGAAGGTCGCGATTCTCGCCACCGGCGACGAGCTGGTGATGCCGGGCACCACGCCCGGCCACGGCCAGATCGTCTATTCCAACGGCTACGCCCTGCACGCGCTCGCCCGCAGCGAGGGCGCCGAGACCATCGACCTCGGTATTGCCGCCGACACGCTCGAGGCCACCACCGCCGGCATCCGCCGCGCCCGCGAGAGCGGCGCCGACGTCCTGATCACGACCGGCGGCGCATCGGTCGGCGACCACGATCTGGTCCAGCAGGCACTGCGGGACGAAGGCATCGCGATGGCGTTCTGGAAGATCGCGATGCGGCCAGGCAAGCCGATGATGCACGGGCGACTCGGCGCAATGGGTGTGATCGGCCTGCCGGGCAATCCCGTATCGTCCTACGTGTGCGCTTTCCTGTTCATGGTGCCGCTGATTCGCGCCCTGTCGGGCCGTTCAGTGATTCACCATCGCCGTGAACGCGCCGTGCTCGGCCGCGACGTCGGCGCCAACGACCAGCGCGAGGACTATCTGCGCGCGCATCTTGAGGAGCGTGACGATGGCACACGCGTCGTTGTTCCCGTCAATCATCAGGACTCTTCGCTGCTTGCGAATCTCGCTGCAGCACAGGTACTTCTCGTCCGCGCACCATTCGCGCCGAAGGCCGAAGCCGGCACGGCTTGCGAAGTGTTGCGGCTCCCCGTCTGAGCGCCCCCGCAACGCGCGTTCCGCGCACTTTGCTCTGTTCACCGTAAATTAAGCAGTTGCGGAACATGTATCGAACATATAGTGTCTGTTCATGATTTGTTTCGAGCATGCAGCGGCTTATGGCCGAATTCAGCGTCTCGGAATCGGACGACATCAACCGGGGGACTTTGGTCGAGATGTTAACGCGCAAACAATACGAGCTTCTGCGGTTCATCAGTGAACGTCTGAAGGAAAGCGGCGTGCCGCCCTCCTTCGACGAGATGAAGGATGCGCTCGATCTGCGCTCGAAGTCGGGCATCCATCGCCTGATCACGGCGCTCGAGGAGCGTGGCTTCATCCGACGCCTGCCCAACCGCGCCCGTGCGATTGAAGTCATCAAGCTGCCGGAGCTCCAGGCAGCCGCTGGCAGCCGCCGCGGCTTCACGCCGAGCGTCATCGAGGGCAATCTCGGCAAGGTGCGTGCGAGCGCGAGCCTGCCCGCTGACGAGGGCGAACGTCCCGTCGCGGTGCCGGTGATGGGCCGCATCGCGGCCGGCACGCCGATCGAGGCGTTGCAGACCCGCAGCCATACTATCAGCGTACCGCCTGACATGCTCGGCTCGGGCGAGCATTACGCGCTGGAAGTGCGCGGCGACTCGATGGTCGAAGCCGGCATTCTCGACGGCGACATGGCCCTGATCCAGCGCAACGAGAGCGCCGATACCGGCGACATCGTGGTGGCGCTGATCGACGACGAGGAAGCGACGCTGAAGCGCTTCCGCCGTCGCGGCGCCTCGATCGCGCTCGAGCCCGCCAACGCGGCCTATGAGGTCCGCATCCTGCCGCCCAACCGGGTGAAGATTCAGGGCAAGCTGATCGGGCTTTACCGGAAGTACTGATACCGGGAGTCCTTTCTATCGGCAGTACTTCATATCGGAAGCACTTCATGCCGGAGGTGCTTGGCGCCTCGCGCGCTTCCGATCGGCATCGCCGGTCAGAGATTGGAGCGGATCATCGTCCGCTCCGGCTGGATAGCCTTTCTGGTTCTGCACAGACTATCCGGCCCCTCCTCCAACGCTGGCTCCTCGCCACGCCGACGAAGCAGCACCGCTTCAAGCAGCACCGCTTCGCGGCTCGGTTGTTCGAGGAAACAGCGACCAGCGGTCAAGTTCGGCCGTTGCAGCCAAGTTGGCAATGTTCGCGTACGCGCCTCCCGAATGCATCGCGGCGAGCTTTGTTCCTATTGAATTCGGGAAAGATAATGTGATCGCGGCTTGCGGAAGCCAGCCGCAGATTTGCCCACAACCAAGCACAGCGTTCGTGCTTCCACTCTGATAGAGGCCTGCGCCTCGATAAGAGACGCGGGTTGCTATCCCAGCATGAGGAGCACCCGATGTGTGACTACAGCCTACATGCCGTCGCGTCGCGCCCCGCCGAAGTCGGCGAGACGATCGTCACGACAAGCTTCCGCGGCACCTCGACGCGCGGCTTCGCCTCTGCAGCCGATCCGTCCGTCGCCGTCTGCCTGCTGCCGGGGACGGAGCTCGCCTTCGCCGACGACGTCCGCTACGACAATCGCTGGATCTGGACGCGCACCATCAATTCCCGCGTCGGCAAGTTCGGCAAGATCGATCCGCACGTTCCCGACCGCCATCATGATGCGATCGAATTCCCCGACGGCAAATACGTGCTGGTGACGCAGCTCGTCGAAGGCCAGCGCGCGACGGTGCTGCAACTGCCGGTGACTCAGTCGGTCACCGAGCGCGAGCACAAGGCGCAGATCACCGCCGACAGGCAGCCGACCGTCACGCACCTGCCGATCGGCTGACAGAGCCGCCCTCCGGCTACGAGGTCGGAGGTCAGGATTGAATCGCCATCGCCGGCCGTGGCCGGCGAGATGGTGTGGTTTGCGCCCCGCGAATCCGAACGGACGCACCGAACCACTGCGTTGCTCCGCACCATCAGATCAATCGTCGGCTTGCAGGTCGGTGTCCGCCGGCGTTGCGTCCTTGATGCGAGGCGCGGTCGACTTTGGCGCGAGGCTGCCGTCGAAATCACCCTCGCCGGCGCCGGCCGGCAACCAGGGGCGGCTCGTGCCTCTCGCCCTCACTGCCTGAACCACAAAACCGTCACCACGCTGCGTCAGCGCCAGCGCGCTCTGGCTGGCGAGCCGCTGCCGATCGACCACCATCGCCGCGCAATCGGGCGGCGCGGGACGAGTCGTCACCACCAGGGCGGCCCGACTGCAATCGTCTGCGAGAGCGTCGACGCGCAGTGCCAGCGCGACCAGCCTCCCGTCGGCCAGTGGCGTCACGCAGCCGGATTCGTCGCAGGACACGCCATCGGCAAGCGAGGCTCTGCCCGCATCGCGCGGATCGGCGTCGGCAGCGAGCCATTCCTTGAGCAGAAAGCCGTCCTTGTTCGTCCTGATCAGGTGCAGATATCCGTCCCTGCCCCGCACCGCGACGCTCGCGCCATCCCCGGCAATCAGGATGTCGGGCTGCCGCGCCGACAGTCCCCAGAGGATCGCTGCCAGCAGCACCAGGGCGCCGGACCAGCGCAGCGGCGTGCGCAACAAGCCGAGCACAATGATTCCCAGGCTCGCCGCGATCAGCGGCGCGATCCCGAACGCCGGGATGCGGCCCACCGCGCCCGGCAAGGCCGCGACCCAGCGCGAGACCGCGACCATCCACTCGATGCCAATCCCCATCAGCCACCAGAACACGCTGTCCAGCCCGAACGGCGCAGCAAGCAGCCCCAACAGCCCCGCCGGCATCACCAGCGCAGAGACCACGGGCATCGCGCCGAGATTGGCGAGCACGCCGAACGGCGTGACACGGTGGAAATGAAAGGCGGCATAGGGCGTGGTCGCAAGTCCCGCAATCAGCGAAGCCATGAACAGCATCGCAATCTCGCGCCCACCCCACATCGCAATGCGCGCAGTCGCCGAATTGTCCGGCGAGGCAAACAAATTGGGCATGCCGATTTGCACCAGTGCGACCAAGCCGAGCGTTGCCGCAAACGACATCTGAAAACTCGGATGCACCAGCGCTTCCGGCGCGACCGCCAGCACGATCAGCGCAGCCACAGCAAGCGTGCGGAAGGTGATGGCGCGGCGATCGACCATCACCGCGATCAGCACCACCGCCGTCATGAAGAACGACCTTTGCGTGGCGACCTCCGCGCCCGACAGCAGCAGGTAGAACGCAGCGGCGACCAGCGCGGCGGCGGCCGACCATTTCTTGATGGCGAAGCCGGCTGCCAGTCCGGGGATCAGAGCGAGCAGCGCGCGCACCGCGAAGAACACGACGCCGGCAACGACGGCCATGTGATAACCGGAGATCGAGAGCACGTGGCCGAGGCCGGAGATGAACATCGCATCGTTGACGGGCGTGGTGATCGCATCGCGCCGCCCGGTGAGCAGCGCGGTCGCGATCGCCCGATTGTCGCCGTCGAGCGTCGCCCGGATGCGGGCATCGATCGCATCGCGCAGGCCTTGCATGAAGGCCGCGTAACGCAGCCGTAAGCCGCCGGTCTCAGGCGGCGACGCCACCGTGATGGCGCCCATCGCGAAGCCGGAGGCGCCGATGCCCTGGAAGAACATGTCACGCGAAAAGTCGTAGCTGCCGGGCCGCACCGGCGCGAGTGGCGGCATCAGCCGTGCCTTCAGCTGAACGAAGCTACCGACCTCCGGCGCGGTGCCCTTGCGGACCGACAGGCGCACGCGCTCGAGCCTGACGTCGCTGCGCTGCGCCTCCATCGCCGTGACGCGCAGCACGAAACGATCGGTACGCTCGCGGATGTCGCGAGCCTCGACGAAGCCCGACAACGACACCGAATAGAGCGCCCTTGCCAGCACCGGGTGGACGATGCGCGCCGTCTTCCAGGTTGCGACGGCAAAGCCGGCCGCGACCGCCGCGATCATGATGGCCGGGGCGAACAGCCGGCTCCGCCGCAACAGAGCCGCGCCAAGCAGGAGCGCGATGGCGGTCGTGGCAACGACCCACAGCACCGGCTCATGATCGGCAGAGAAATAAAGCGCGATGCCGCAGCCAAACGCGACGGGCACCCACGGCAACAGCCGCCCGGCGCCCGCCTCGGCGCGCAGCCAGGCGCGGAGGGTCTCGGCCAGCGATGTCCAGAGGTCGAGGCCTGCAGGCGCGAGGCCGCCCGCGGACGCGGCGCGGCCCGCGGGCCACGTCCCCGCGATCCCCTGCGATCGTACCGGCCGGCCCGGCTCCGCCATTCCCTGCACTCGATGATACGCAACGAAGCCAGAAGCTACCGGAACGTGCAGGTGGGCGGATAGCGGTACGGATCAGGAACGAAGGGGCGCGGCCGCTACTTTTCCTCTTCCATCGTCACGGCCACATCCGCCTTGGCCGACAGCCTGACCTTGTTGCCCTCGATATCGGCGACGAGGCCCTTGTCGATGAAGTGATGATGGCCCTTGTGGCTGCCCTCGCCGCTGTCCTTCTTGGTCAGCTTGATGCGATTGCCTTCGACCTTGTCGACGGTGCCGATGTGGACGCCGTCGGCGCCGATCACTTCCATATGCTCTGCGATGTTCTGCATGGTGGGTTCCTTGTTGGACCCACCCCAACGCGCGGGGAGCACGTTCGTTCTCTCACGAGAATGACGAAGCCGTGTGCCCGCTCGTCAGATCAGCGGCGCCTGCGACGAAGCATGGTGATTGACGATCTTCCACTCGCCGTCCTCGCGCATGATGACCCAGCTCATCTTGACCGAGAAATCGGGGCGTTCGCCGGCGAGATCGAACGAGATGGTCGCGGCCATATTGATCAGATCAGGACCTGCCTGCGCCGCCGTCACCTCGGAAAACACCGCGCTCGGCTTGCGCCAGCGCGGCAGGCCGTTGAAATAGTCTGCGACGCCGGCCCTGCCCCGGTAGAGCTTTGGGTTGGAGCCGAAGAAGAAGGCATTCCTCGCATAGAGCGATGAGAGCGCGGCCGCATCGAGCGTGGCGAAGCCGGCGCGCCATTTCGCGATGATGCCGGAAACGATAGCGTCGGCTTCGTTGCTCATTGTGGTCTCGCAGCTCTTTTCAGCCTTTGGCAACTTCCTTCGCGAACGTGTCGCGCAGACCGATAGTCCTGGAAAATACCGGTCTGTCGGACGTCGAGTCCTTGTCGCGCACGAAATAGCCCTGGCGCTCGAACTGCATCGGCTCGGTCGAATTGCTTTCCGCGACCGATGCCTCGACGCGGGCATTAGCGAGAATTTCCAGTGACTGCGGATTGAGGTCGGCGGCGAAGTTCGAGGCGTCCGGGCTCGGTTTGGCAAACAGCTGATTGTAGATGCGGATTTCCGCGGGCACGGATGTCGCCGCCGGCAGCCAGTGCATGGTGGCCTTGACCTTGCGGCCATCGGGCGCGTTGCCGCCCTTGGTCGCGGGATCGTAGGTGCAGCGCAGCTCCACCACCTCGCCGGCATCGTTCTTGATCACGCCGGTGCACTTGACGAAATAGGCGTAGCGCAGCCGCACCTCGTTGCCCGGCGACAGACGGAAGAACTTTTTCGGCGGGTTCTCCATGAAGTCGTCCTGCTCGATATAGAGCTCACGGCCGAACGTGATCTTGCGGGTGCCGGCGGAGGGATCATCCGGATGGTTGATCGCCTCGAGCTCCTCGGTCTGCCCCTCGGGATAATTCTCGATCACGATCTTGAGCGGCTTAAGCACCGCCATGCGCCGCTGCGACGTGCGGTTCAATTCCTCGCGGATGCAGAATTCCAGCATGCCGACGTCGACCACGCTATTGGCTTTCGCAACGCCGATGCGCTTGACGAATTCGCGAAGCGCGGCCGGCGGCACGCCGCGGCGGCGCATGCCCGCCATGGTGGGCATGCGCGGGTCGTCCCAGCCCGCGACATGGCCCTCGCGGACGAGCTGGGTCAGCACACGCTTGGACAGCAGCGTGTAGGTCAGGTTCAGCCGCGCGAATTCGTACTGGTGCGGCTTCGAGGGCACCGGCAGCTTCTCGATGAACCAGTCGTAGAGCGGCCGATGGTCCTCGAACTCCAGCGTGCAGATCGAGTGCGTGATGCCTTCGATGGCGTCCGATTGGCCGTGGGCATAGTCGTAGCTTGGATAGATGCTCCATTTGGTCCCGGTGCGCGGATGGTGCGCATGCAGGATGCGGTACAGCACGGGGTCGCGCAGATTGATGTTGCCCGCACCCATGTCGATCTTGGCCCGCAGCACGCGCGCGCCGTTCGGGAATTCGCCCGCCTTCATGCGACGGAACAGGTCGAGGTTTTCATCCACGGTGCGATCGCGGAACGGCGAGTTCTTGCCGGGCTCGGTCAGCGTGCCGCGCGCAAGACGAATCTGCTCCTGGGTCTGGTCATCGACATAGGCGAGCCCGTCGCGGATCAGCTGCTCCGCCCATTCGTAGAGGCGGTCGAAATAGTCCGAAGCGAAGAACAGGTTCTTGCCCCAGTCGAAGCCGAGCCAGCGCACGTCGGCCTGGATGGAATCGATATATTCCTGCTCTTCCTTGACCGGATTGGTGTCGTCGAAGCGCAGATGGCAACGGCCCGGAAACTCTTGGGCGATGCCGAAATTGAGCGCGATCGACTTGGCGTGGCCGATATGGAGATAACCGTTCGGCTCCGGCGGGAACCGGGTCACGATCTCCTTGTATTTGGCCTCCTCGAGGTCGGCCTGGATGATGTCACGAATGAAATCGCGCCCAACCTCGTTCGCCACCGGTTCTGTCATTACGAAAATCCTGTAGGGAAATCAGCGGCCCTTCTGCCAAATTCCCTTGGCTGAGCCAAGGGCTTAAGCAAGGTCTCAAGCAACCCCTGGCGGTCCGCTGCCGGGCTTTAGTTATGCTCCGGTCCTGTTATATACCAGCGCCTCCAATGCATAGGCCCTGCCAAGAATGACCTCTCCCGTCGTCACCCGTTTCGCTCCTTCGCCGACCGGCTTCCTCCATATCGGGGGCGCGCGCACGGCGCTGTTCAACTGGCTCTATGCGAAGAAGCACGGCGGCAAGATGCTGCTCCGGATCGAGGACACCGACCGGGAGCGCTCCACCGAGGCCGCGATCGGCGCCATCCTCGACGGCCTGAAATGGCTGGAGCTCGGCTGGGATGGCGACGTCATCTACCAGTTCAGCCGCGCCGCCCGCCACCGCGAGGTCGCCGAGCAGCTGCTCGCCGACGGCAAGGCCTATCGCTGCTACGCCACCGCCGAGGAGCTCACCGCGATGCGCGAGAAGGCGCGCGCAGAGGGGCGCACGCGCCTCTATGACGGCCTGTGGCGCGACCGCGATCCGGCGACGGCCCCGACCGACGTAAAGCCCACCATCCGGCTCCGTGCGCCCCAGACCGGCGAGACCGTGATCGAGGACCAGGTCCAGGGCCGCGTGGTCTGGCAGAACGAGAATCTGGATGACCTCGTCCTGCTGCGCGGCGATGGCAACCCGACCTACATGCTCGCTGTGGTGGTCGACGATCACGACATGGGCGTCACCCACGTCATCCGCGGCGACGACCATTTGATCAACGCGGCCCGCCAAAAGCAGATCTACGACGCGATGGGCTGGACGCTGCCGAGCATGTCCCACATCCCCCTGATTCATGGCCCGGACGGCTCAAAGCTCTCCAAGAGGCACGGCGCGCTTGGCGTCGATGCCTACCGCGCCATGGGGTACCTCCCGTCCGCGCTCCGCAACTATCTCGTCCGGCTCGGCTGGAGCCATGGCGACCAGGAAATCTTCTCGACGGAGGAGATGATCGCGGCGTTCGATCTTGCCAGCGTCGGCCGCGCAGCAGCGCGCTTCGATTTTGCCAAGCTGGAAAACCTCAACGGCCACTACATCCGCAATGCCGACGATCAATCACTCGTGAAGATGTTCGAGGACGTGCTCGACCACGTCGTGCCCAGCCGCGACGAGCTTAAGGCCAAGTTAAACGACACCACGCGCGCGCAGCTCCTGAAGGCCATGCCGGCCCTGAAGGAGCGCGCCAAGACGCTGATCGAGCTGATCGACAGCGCCTATTTCATTTTCGCGGACCGGCCGCTGGAGCTTGACCCGAAGGCGGCGGCGCTGCTGACGCCTGAGAACCGCAAGCTGATCGGCCAGCTTCATTCCGCGCTGGAGAAAGTCGAGACGTGGAGCGCGGCCAATGCGGAAGCCGCGCTGCGCGCCTTTGCCGAGGAAAATAGTCTCAAGCTCGGCGCGGTCGCCCAGCCGCTGCGGGCCGCGCTGACCGGTCGGACGACGTCGCCCGGCATATTCGAGGTTTTGGACGTCCTGGGACGCCAGGAAAGCCAGGGCCGGCTTAAGGATCAGGCTAAGGACTAGCTGAGGGCCAGCCTACGACGTAAGTCGACCATGCGTGGCGCCATCTTGCAGCGCACACAGCAATAATATACCCATCTCACCCGTACCTTCTGGAACATCCGGCCTGCCCCGCGATATCTCATCGGGGCCTCCGGGTCCGGCCCGTTTCACCATACATCGGGGACCTCTGATGGACGCCAAACCAAGCAATAAGACCGCCACACTGACGGTCGGAAACAAGAATTTCGATCTTCCGATCCACAGCGGCAGCGTCGGGCCCGACGTCATCGATATCGGCAAGCTCTACGGCCAGTCCGGCCTGTTCACCTACGATCCGGGCTTTACCTCGACCGCGAGCTGCCAGTCCAAGATCACCTATATCGACGGTGACGCGGGCGTGCTGGAATACCGCGGCTATCCGATCGAACAGCTCGCCGAGAATGGCGACTTCCTCGAGACCTGCTATCTGCTGCTGTTCGGGGAGCTTCCGACCGCCGCGCAGAAGAAGGATTTCGACGACCGCGTGATCCATCACACGATGGTGCACGAGCAGATGGCCCGCTTCTTCCAGGGCTTCCGCCGCGACGCCCATCCGATGGCGATCATGGTAGCGGCTGTCGGCGCGCTCGCCGCGTTCTATCACGACTCAACCGACATCAACGATCCGAAGCAGCGCATGATCGCCTCCATGCGCATGATCGCCAAGATCCCGACGCTGGCTGCGATGGCCTACAAATACACGGTCGGCCAGCCCTTCGTGTATCCGAAAAACTCGCTGAAGTTCGCCGAGAACTTCCTGCACATGTGCTTTGCCGTGCCGTGCGAGGACTACAAGATCAACCCGGTGCTGGCTGACGCGCTGGACAAGATCTTCATCCTGCACGCCGACCACGAGCAGAACGCCTCGACCTCGACCGTGCGTATCGCCGGCTCCTCCGGCGCCAACCCGTTCGCCTGCATCGCGGCCGGCATCGCCTGCCTGTGGGGCCCGGCCCATGGCGGCGCCAACGAAGCAGCGCTCGCGATGCTCGCCGAGATCGGCTCGGTCGACAAGATCCCCGAGTTCATCGCCAAGGTGAAGGACAAGAACTCTGAAGTCCGCCTGATGGGCTTCGGTCACCGCGTCTACAAGAACTACGATCCGCGCGCCAAGATCATGCAGAAGATGTGTCACGCCGTGCTCAAGGAGACCGGCCATGGCGACGATCCGATGCTGAAGGTGGCGCTCGAGCTCGAGAAGATCGCGCTCAGCGACCAGTACTTCATCGACCGCAAGCTCTACCCGAACGTCGACTTCTATTCGGGCATCACGCTGAAGGCGATGGGCTTCCCGGTCTCGATGTTCACCGTGCTGTTCGCGGTCGCCCGCACCGTCGGCTGGATCAGCCAGTGGAGCGAGATGATCGAGGATCCGCAGCAGAAGATCGGCCGTCCGCGCCAGCTCTACACCGGCGTCACCCGCCGCGACTACGTCGCGATCAACAACCGGAAGTAAGGTCGAGCCCATCACGGCTTTCGAAGCGGCGCCATCACAAGATGGCGCCGCTTTTGTTTGCGCTGAGACAATCTTGCTGCCGCGCACAACAACAAGTCAGCGCAATGCCTCGGCCGACGCTTGACGTTGAGACGCTTCGCGCGCAAATTCTTACTCTAAGTAAGAATGACGACAGGGATGGAAATGCCGGAGCAGCCGAGAAGTCGGCGGCAGACGCGTGCTGCCATTTTGATTCATCTGCTTCAGTCAGGCGCGTCGTTTCGCCCGCCGCTGGCCAAGGCCGTGCGCCTGTCGGAAGCGAGCCTGTCGCGCATCCTGTTCGATCTGAAGGCCGAAGGCCTGATCGAGGAAGTGCGGCGCCCTGCCCCTTATGTCGGTGGCCCCACGGGTCTCGTGTCGCTCGATAAGGCGGTGGCGCTCGCGGCGTTCGAGCTGACCACTCAGCGGCTCAGCGTCGGGGTCGGGGGCCTGTCGGGCGAACTGCACTACACCGGGCATGTGCCGCTGCCGAAGACGCCGACCGTCGCGACGGTCGGCCGGGCGTTTCGCGAAGCGATGACATTGCTGCGCGAGTGGACGCGGCGTCGACGTATCCCCCTCGCACAGATCGGCGTCTCGATTCCGGGTCTCGGCCGGCTGGGCGCGTCAGGCAATCCGATCATTCCCTGCGATGTCGGGCGGATCAGCGAGATGTTCGGCGAGACGCTTCCCGGCGTGCGGGTCGAGTTCACCAATTCGGTCGTCGCGCACGCCATCTTTCACCGTTGCCGCACGGAGCATTATCCATTCAGCGGCGCGCATCTCTTCGTCTTCGTCGGTCAGGGCGTCGCGGGCACCTGGATGGATGACGCGGTCGAGGACGATGTCCCCCAGCCGGTCGAGCTCGGCCACATGGTGTTCGGAGCCGACGGACCAATTTGCCGCTGCGGTCATCATGGCTGCGTCGAGGCTTATACGTCGCTTCCCGCTTTGGCCGAGCTTCTTGGCGTCGCGGAAGCCGAGTTGCTTGAGCTCGGCAGCGAGTGGGTGACCGCGATGCCGCTCTCGTCGCGCGTGCGGCAGGAATTGCGCCGGCGGCTGTTCCGGCTTGGCCTTGCGATCGGCAATACGCTGAACGTGAAGCCATGCAAGGGCGTCGCGATCAGCGGCTGGCCGTCGCTCCTCACCGAGGACGATCGCAACGCGCTCGTCGAGGGGATCGACGCCAGCCTGTTGGGCGGCCGCAAACACGCGCAAGTGTCGCTCGCTTTCGTGCCGCCGTCGAACGGCAACGATCCGCGGGCGGCGCTGGCATTCGCGTCTTTCTGCCTCGCTTGCCGCGGCGGCATGCCGGCCGCATCGGCCGAGGCCGCCTGACGTACCTGATGCCGCGCGGCTCTCGCGCGAAAGAGTTCACACCGGGAGGAAATTGCCATGCCGATCACGACAACAAGGCGCCAACTGCTCGCCGGATCTGCGGCCGCGCTCGCGCTGCCGGCATTCGCCCGCGCGCAAGGCGCGATCAAGCCGCGTCTGACTGCGATCTCGCAATGGTCCGCAGGTAGCGATGGGGCGGCCATCACGGCACTCGGCAAGAAATTCGAGGAGAAAGGCGGGGTTTGGCAGCACTCGCCCGTCCCCGGCTTCACCACCGAGATGATGAACAAGCTGCGTGCCCAGATCATGGCCGGCGATCCGCCGGCCTGCTCGCAGCTCAAAGGTCCCGAGATCGCGGCCTGGTCCAAGATTGCCCCAACCGTCGATCTCGATGCCGTCGTCGCTGCCGCCGGCTACGAAAAGGTTGTCGCTCCGGATCTTGCAAAATTGCACAAGCCGGGGGGCAAGTGGATTGCACTGCCGTTGCAGATCTACAGCACCAACATGCTGTTTCTCTCCAAACGCGCGATGGACAAGGCCAAGGCCGACAAGGTCCCCGTCACATGGGCTGAGTTCAACGACCTCGCCGAGAAGATGAAAGCAGGCGGCGTCCCCTATCCCATCGCCAACGGTGGCACCCGCCCGGACGACGGCCAGAAATTCGAGGCCGCTTTGGCGGGCATCAGCCCCACCGCTTACCGCGCAGCCATCATGAATCTCGACAAGAAGGCCCTGGAGGGCCCCGAGATAAAGGCTGCCTTCGTACAGGTGCGCAAGATTGCCGACTGGATGGACCCCAACGTCGGCGCCCAGCACTTTTCGACCAACTTGAAGCGCTTTGTCGACGGCGACATGGGGATGATGATCATGGGCGGGTGGGCGCAGGGCGTCTTGCGCAACGCCGGCTTCAAGTTCGAGGACTTCATCATCGCCCCGGGCCCGAGCGACAATAGCAAGCCGGTCTTCCTGTTGAACGCCGATGCCTTCATATTCTGGCAGCGCAAGGAGCCCGACCTGCAGGCCGGCCAGACGCTGATGGCCCAGCTCGTCATGGATCCGGCGATCCAGACTATGTATTCGCAGATCACGGGATCGATCCCCGTACGCACCGATGTCGATCTCTCCGGCGAAGGCTGGTCGGACGGGCAACGGCGGACCGCAGCAGCCCTGAAAGACGCGATTGCCAGCAATCAGGCCGTCCTCAGCCTTGCGCACAACATGGCGCAGGAAAACGGCATGACCGCAGCGATGATCGACGTGATCACGGAGTACGTGAAGAACAAGACGATCAAGCCGGAGCAAGCGGCCATACGCCTCGCCGAAGCCGTCGAGAGCTCACGTTGACGATCGCCGTCTCGACAACACCGGGCCGGCCGGCGGCCTCTGGCTGGGTACGCCGGCTGCCTGAATATCTGACGATCTGGGTGCCGCTGCTGTTGTCCGCCGCGCATCTCATTGCGTTTATGCTGTGGACGATCTGGATATCGTTCACGCCGTCCACTCTGGTCCCGGTCTCGGGCTGGGTCGGCTTGCGCAACTATTCTGCGGTCGCCGCATCGCGGAACTGGCAGATTGCCTTGGACAATCTGCTGCTGTTTGGCAGCGCCTTCGTGTTGCTGAGCCTGGCGACCGGTCTCATCCTTGCGATCCTGCTCGATCAGCGCATTCGCGGCGAGAACCTGCTGCGGTCCATCTTCCTCTATCCTCTGGCGGTGTCATTCGTGGTCACCGGCACGGTCTGGAGTTGGCTGCTCAATCCCGGCCTCGGGATCCAGAAGCTGGTCCGCGACCTCGGCTGGACCTCCTTCCGGTTCGACTGGCTGATCGACCGCGACATGGCCATTTGGACCATTGTCATCGCTGCGATCTGGCAATCGTCCGGTTTCGCCATGGCGCTGTTCCTCGCCGGCCTCCGCTCCGTCGACGCCGACCTGATCAAGGCCGCGCAGATCGACGGCGCCGGACCGATCCGAATGTACCGGCGTGTCATCCTGCCGACCCTTTGGCCGATCACCATCACCGTCATCGTCATCCAGCTGCAGTTCGCGATTTCGACCTTCGACCTCGTCCGCGCGCTCACCAATGGCGGACCCGGGATCGCCACCCAGCTGCCGGCCCTCGTCGTCTATGACCTGATGTTCCAGCGCAGCCTGCTCGGACGCGGAGCGGCGGCGGCAGTGCTCATGTTGCTCATTCTTCTTGCGGTTTTGCTGCCCTATGCAGCGTGGCGTTATGTCCAGCGGCGGCGGGCGATCCATGCGTGAGCGAACCATCGCGCCAAGCCGGATTCTGATCTATCTCGTCGTCTCGCTGATCGCTGCAGCATGGCTCGCGCCATTGGTTGTTGTCGTGCTGAACTCGCTCCGCACCAACGAGGAGATCGCGCAGGCGTCGATGATCGGCTGGCCGAAGCAATGGGCATGGAGCAACTACGCCGCGGCCTGGAGCGGTTTCTGCGTCGCCGAGACCTGCGCCGGCATCCGGCCGTACATGCTGAACTCCGCGCTCGTCACGATTCCCGCGACGATTTTCTCGACTCTGCTCGGTGCTGTCGCCGGTTACGCTGTGTCGCTCTGGCGTTTTCGCGGCGATAACTGGATCTACGGCATCGTGACCCTCGGCCTCTTCCTTCCCCAGCAGATGCGCTTGCTTCCCTGGACCATCGTGTTGCGCGATACGGGCCTGATGAACACGCTCACGGGCCTGGTCGTGATCCACACGATCCAGGGGCTCTCCTTTACCGTCTTGTTCTGCCGAAACTACTACACTGCCATCCCGCAGGATCTGATAAGAGCTGCGCGCATCGATGGCGCAGGGTTCTTTCGTATTTTCTGGCGCATCATCCTGCCGCTCTCGCCGCCTATTCTGGTCGTCACCGTGATCTGGCAGTTCACGCATATCTGGAACGAATTTCTCTACGGCGTGACATTCACGACTGGTCAGCAGCAGCCGGTCACCGCCGCGCTGATCGCGCTATCCGCCGCGGTCGCCGACATCCCGCAGCATGGCGTGCAGAGCGCTGCGGTGATGATCGCCGCCCTGCCGACCCTGCTGATCTATCTGATCGGCGGCAAGTATTTCGTGCGCGGCCTCACCGCCGGGGCCGTGAAATGATCGGATCGTCATGGCAGCCCTAAGCATTCGCTCCCTGTCCAAGCGCTACGCCAATCTGGAGGTGCTGAAGGGCATCGATCTCGACATCGAGAGCGGTGAATTCACCGTGCTCGTTGGCCCATCCGGCTGCGGCAAGTCCACGCTGCTCAACATCATCGCTGGGCTCGACCTCCCGAGCGCAGGCACCGTGGAAATCGGCGGACGTATCGTCAACGACATTCCGCCGAAGGACCGCGACATCGCGATGGTGTTCCAGTCCTACGCGCTCTATCCGTCGATGACGGTGCGCCAGAACATCACTTTCGGCATGGAATGCCGTCACGTCCCGAAGGCCGAGCAGGAAAAGGCGCTGGCGAATGTGGCCAGGCTGCTCCAGATCGAGCCGCTGCTCGGCCGCAAGCCCTCGCAGCTCTCCGGCGGCCAGCGCCAGCGTGTGGCGATGGGCCGGGCGCTGGTGCGCGATCCCCTGCTCTTCCTGTTCGACGAGCCGCTCTCCAATCTCGACGCCAAGCTGCGCGTCGAGATGCGGATGGAGATCAAGCGGCTGCACCAGCGCATCGGCGCCACCATCGTCTATGTCACACACGATCAGATCGAGGCGATGACGATGGCGACGCGCATTGCCGTGATGCATCGCGGCGTGGTGCAGCAGTTTGCCGACCCGGATACCGTGTATCGCTATCCCGCCAATCTGTTCGTGGCCCGCTTCATGGGCTCGCCGCCGATGAACACGATGCCGGCACGGCTCGACGCTGATGCCAGCGGCCCGGTGGTCGTGATCGGCGCGGGACGGCCGGACGAGGTCCGCCTCCGCCTTGGCCAATACGACGCGGCGGCTCCCTTTGTCGGCCGTGACGTGGTGGTCGGGATCAGGCCGGAATGCATCGCCGAGGGCAGCCGCGTGTTCTCCGCCGATCCGCCCGTCGTCGTCAACGCGCCGGTGGAGATGGTCGAGCCGACGGGAGCCGAAACGATCGTGCTGCTGCGGCTTGGCGGCGAGCCTGCGCTGGCGCGCATCACGCCGGACATCCGCCCCACACCGGGCGCCGCCGCCCCGTTCGCGCTCGACACGCGTCGCATCTGCCTGTTCGACCCCGAGACGGAGCGACTGATCGCATGACAAGAACGAGCTATGCCGGCCTTAGGGACCGCGTGGTGTTGATCACCGGTGGCGCCAGCGGCATCGGTGCCGCCTTCGTGCGGGCGTTCGCGGCGCAAGGGGCGCGCGTCGCGTTCCTGGATCTCGATGAAGCAGCCGGCCGGACGCTGGTCGCGGAAGTGAAGGCCGCGGCCGGGACCGTACCCTTGTTCGTGCCGTGCGATCTCCTCGACATCGACGCCTTGCGCGGCGCCATGGCGCAGGTCCGGGGATCGCTTGGCGATGCCGCGGTCCTCGTCAACAACGCCGCCAATGATCAGCGTCAGGTGCTGGCCGAGGTGACGCCGGCCGAATTCGACTGGATGATCGGCGTCAACCTCAAGCACGTCTTCTTTGCCGCGCAAGCGGTGGTGCCGCAGATGCAGGCGCGCGGCAGCGGTTCGATCATCAACATGTCGTCGATTGCCTGGATGCGCGGCGCGCCGGGGCTGCCTGTCTACGCCGCGGCAAAGGCCGCGATCGTCGGCTTCACCAACTCCCTGGCCCGGTCGCTCGGGCCCGACCGCATCCGCGTCAACGCGATAGCGCCGGGGATGGTGATCACGGAGCGTCAGCGCCGGCTGTGGTACCCGGACGACCAGGTGATCGCCGAGCTGCGCACGCGTCAGGCCATTCCCGACGCGGTGACGCCCGACGACATCGCTAACATGGCGCTTTTCCTCGCCTCGGACGACAGCCAGCGCATCACGCGGCAGTGTTTTCAGGTCGACGCTGGTCTCGGCTAGAGCGTGTACTCACAAACCCGAGCTGCCTCGTAGAGGTCCGCTCCGTATCTTGATAGCAGTCGCGTTGGCGTAACTCTCCCTGGGTCCGAGTTGGGCCACAAGCGGAAGTAATCGCTCATTCATTCGATCGGCGCGCCGCCACAATCGCGTACAGTAGTTTCGCGACGCTGTACCCGATATCTTCCCGCGTGAGACCCATACGCAGGATCACCAGTTTACGCGAGGGGATGATCGCAATCACCTGGCGCAGGTGCCCTTGCAACATGAACGTGTCGGTAGGGAGTTGGAATCCCTGGCCCGGCCCCAACCAAAGCTGTCCGCGACCGTAGACCGGGCCATGTCCCTCATCGGACGCTGGCACAGGCGAGCGCATGTAATCGACAAAGCCCGGCGGCAAAAGCTGAGCACCGTTCCACTCTCCGTTCATGCGCAGGAATTCGCCGAAGCGCGCCCAATCATGCGCATTGGCGAAGAGAAAGGCTTCGCCAAGGAATGTGCCTGAAGGGTCAGCCTCAAGAACAGCGCTGGTCATGCAAGGCTTGAACAATCGCTCCTGCGGATACGCTCGCGCGTCGGCTCCAACCGCGTTCTGCCAGACCCGGGCCAACAGGACAGACGAACCCCCGGAATAGTTGAACTGCGTTCCAGGCGGGGCGACAAGCGGACGGTCCCGCGCGAAAGCCGCCGCATCATGTGCGAGATTTTCTAACCCGTCGGGGTCGGGAGAGTCACCGTCCTCACTCCATTTCAATCCGCTTGTCATGGCCATCAAATCGGCCACCGAGATGTCCGCGCGCGCGTCGCCAGTCCACTGCGGAAACAGATTTTTTCGGTCCAGCGAAAGCTTTCCGTCCCTGATCGCCATGCCGGCCAAGGCGGCGTTCACGGTCTTCGTCATCGACCAGCCCTGGAGGGGCGTCGAAGCGTTGAAGCCTTCGCCGTAGGTTTCTCCGATGATGCGCCCGTCCTGGACCACGACGATCGCGCGCATGCCCGGCCCCTGGAGAGCCGGATCGTTCAGCGTCGCCAGTAAGTGTTTGTCGTCAGACAATTGAGCACTCTCGCCGACCGGCCAGAGCGCACTAGGCTTTCCGGGCAGTGAGGGCGGCTCGGCACGGTCGGGGATTTCGTCCTTAGACACCAGCGTACAACCACGTCCTTCCTCATATTGGGCGTAGCGTTTGGCGAACAGGCCTCGATATGCCGCCTCGACACGCTGGTTGGCGGTGTCGACGTTGATCTTCAGACGTTCGACAATGCGTGGATGTGTTAACGCGAGGTCGGTTTTGATCACCGCATCCGCATCACGTTCGGCAATGAACACATTCGAGCAAACCATTTTTGCCGCATAAGCCGAGGCGGACACTAGGGTTCAGACTCAATTGATCCAATAAGCGACGAGAGCGGCGAGGTGGACGGCGGCCAAGAAGTTTCTGGCAAGTTTGTCGTAGCGAGTAGCAACACGCCT
>NZ_JADPJC010000057.1:0-1469 GCF_023073215.1 Bradyrhizobium sp. 35 | reverse complement strand
GGCGGGTTCAAACGGTCGTCGCAACACTCGCACATTGGAGGTTGCGATGAGTATTGGAGGACGGAGATCGGCACGATCTGGACGAGCGCCAATGCCATCGCCGGGGCGGCCGCAAGTTGCGGGGCGTGATGAACAGAGCAGATTTTGGCGGGGGATTGCCGCGGGGCTAAGCAGTGAAGAAGCTGCGCTTGAAGCCGGAGTATCGCAGCCTGTCGGATACAGATTGTTCCGAAAGGCGGGCGGCATGCCACCAGCAATATTCAGATCCTCGGCAAAGCCGCTCTCCGGGCGGTACCTGTCGTTTGCCGAGCGCGAGGAGATCGCACTTCTCAAGGTGCAGGGCCACTCCATGCAAGAAATCGGGCGCCGCCTCGCTCGGTCCGCCTCGACAATCTCCCGTGAACTGCGACGCAATGCAGCTACCAGAAGCGGCGGGTTGGAGTATCGTGCGACGACTGCCCAGTGGCATGCAGACCGATCGGCATGTCGGCCCAAACTGACCAAACTTGCGCTCAACAAAACCTTGCGCACTTATGTGGAGGAGAGACTTGCCGGCGTCGTCGTGGCACCGAGCGGCGCTTCCGTTCCCGGTCCGGTCGTTCCGTGGAACGGTCGCCGGCATGGCCCGCGAAGAGATCGGCGATGGGCCAAGGCCTGGAGCCCGGAGCAGATTGCCCGACGCTTGCCGATCGACTTCCCGGACGACAACACGATGCGCATCAGCCACGAAGCCATCTATCAGGCTCTCTTCGTTCAAGGCCGGGGAACGCTACGCCGCGAACTGACGGCATGCTTGCGAACGGGGCGCGTGCTAAGAGTGCCCAGAGCACGCGTAAAAAGGCGAGGCAAGGGCTTTGTCTCGCCGGAGATCATGATCAGTCAACGTCCCGCCGAAGCAACCGATCGAGCAGTGCCGGGACATTGGGAGGGAGACCTCATCCTTGGTCTTGGCAGCTCAGCGATTGGTACGCTGGTCGAGCGTACAACCCGGTTCACGATGCTGCTGCATCTTCCCCGCCTCATGGGGCACGGCGAAGCTCCGCGCATCAAGAACGGGCCTGCGCTCGCGGGACACGGCGCTGAAGCCGTACGGGACGCGATTACTCGCACCATCATCACCTTGCCACAAGAACTGCGGCGTTCGCTGACCTGGGACCAAGGCGCCGAAATGGCCCAGCACGATCGTCTCAAGATCGATGCAGGCGTTCAGGTCTACTTCTGCGATCCGCAAAGTCCATGGCAGCGCGGAACTAACGAGAACACCAACGGGCTGCTGCGTCAGTACTTCCCGAAAGGCACTGACCTCAGCGTCCATAGCGTCCATAGCGTCCATGACATCACCGCCGTTGCTGCCGTCCTCAACGCCCGACCGAGAAAGACGCTGGGATGGAAAACGCCGGCGGAGGCGCTTGACGATTGGCTATCATGAGTGAACAAGATCGCTGTTGCGACGATCGTTTGAATCCGCC
>NZ_JADPJC010000023.1:0-156653 GCF_023073215.1 Bradyrhizobium sp. 35 | reverse complement strand
GTGGATCGCGGCCACGACCGGCTTCGGTGAATTCTCGATCTCGGAAAGCACGTCGTTAAGGGCGGGCGGCTTCGGCGGCTTGCCGAATTCGGTGATGTCGGCGCCCGCGATGAAGGTGCGGCCGGCACAGGTCAGCACGATGCCCTTGATGGCGGGATCGGCGACCGCGGCCTTGATGCACTCCAGAATTCCGCCACGAACCGCGGCGCTCAGCGCGTTGACCGGAGGGCTGTCGACCGTGACGATCCCGACTTCGTCATGACGCTCAAGCTTGACCACTTCGCTCACGGTGTCCCTCCTTGGTGGGGTAACTTTGTTCAATTTCGCACTGCAGAATTTAATTCCGCATCTTGACGGCAGGGTTATTTTGAAGCACGTGGCTTGTCAACGACTCCGCGCAAGAAGCAGATCAGGGATGAAGCGTACAGGAAAGAAGACAGCGACCGATCGGAATTTCGTCGTCGCGCTTTCCCGCGGACTTGACGTATTGCGCGCATTCCAGCCCAGCGACGGACTTCTTGGCAATCAGGAAATCGCGGCCCGCACCAATTTGCCCAAGCCGACCGTTTCGCGGCTGACCTATACCTTGACCAAGCTCGGCTATCTGACGCCGGTTCCCCGCTTCGAGAAATATCAGCTTGCGCCGGCCGCGATGGCGCTCGGCTACGCCGCGTTGTCCAATCTCGGCGTTCGGCATTTGTCCGAGCCGTTTCGCGAGGAAATGATGCGTGCGACCGGCGGCGCCGTCGCCATCGGCGGCCGCGACCGGCACAGCATGATCTATTTCGGACAGAGCCGTGGCAGCGAGACGGTTGGCGTTCAACTGGACGTCGGCTCCCGCGTGCCGATTGCAACCAGCGCGATGGGCCGCGCCTATTTCTGGGCACTCGACGAAGACAATCGCGCTGAACTGTCTCGTGTCTTGCGCGAACATTACGGCAGCCGCTGGCCCAAGATGCGCGACGGGTTGGAACGCTCCGGCGAGACGGTCGCGAAATATGGATTTGCGATTTCGGTCGGCGACTGGCACGACGACATCGGCGCCGCCGGCGTCGCGCTCAGACTCAACGACGGAACCGGTCCTTACGCATTCAATTGCGGCGCGCCCGCATTCCGCTTCACGGAAGAGCGTTTGATCAACGACATTGGACCGCGTCTGCTTGCGATGGTAAGGAACATCGAAGCGGCACTCGGGGGTCTGATGCCGCATTCCAAAAAAGACGTCAGCAAAAAGCTGAAATCAGGAGGGAAAGTTGCGCGTGTGGCCGAGGGGATCAGATAGCCTTTGTCATCATCGGGAGCGGTTCACATCGCCCCTTCGCTCACTGAACACAGTGGGCGAGACGAGATGACGCAGGCACAGCTCGCGCAGGGGACATCGCCCCTGCTCGCGGTTCGCGACGTCAGCGTCGTGTTCGGCGGCATCGTCGCGCTCAATGGTGTGTCCTTTGACATGCACAAGGGCCAGATCCTCGGCTTGATCGGCCCTAACGGCGCCGGCAAGACCACGCTCTTCAACTGCCTCTCGCGGCTCTACCAGCCGTCGTCCGGCGACATCCTGATGGAGGGCGCGAGCATCCTGACGCGCCCGCCGCACCGGATCGCGGAGATCGGCATCGGCCGCACCTTCCAGAACGTGGCGCTGTTTCCGAATTTGTCGGTGATGGACAATGTCCGCGTCGGCACCCATGCCCGCACCTCCAGCGACATCATCAGCGACTCGCTGCGGCTGGCCTGGGTTCGCCGCAGCGAGAGCGACGTCAACAAGAAGGTGCACGAGATCCTCGCCTATCTCGACCTCGAGGACGTCGCCCACACCGTCGTGTCGGGCCTGCCGTTCGGCACGCAGAAGCGCGTCGAGCTGGCGCGCGCGCTCGCTGCCGATCCGAAGATCCTGCTGCTCGACGAGCCCGCCGGCGGCCTCAACCACGAGGAAGTCTACGTGCTCGGCGACCTCATCCGCCGCATCCGCGACGAACGCCACATGACCGTGCTGCTGGTCGAGCATCACATGGGCCTCGTGATGTCGATCGCCGACCACGTCGTCGCGCTGAATTTCGGCAAGAAGCTCGCGGAAGGCACGCCCGCCCAGGTGCAGGCGGATCCCGACGTCATCAAGGCCTATCTCGGGAGCAAGGACCAATGACGACGCTGCTCAACGTCAAGGACCTGCGCGCTTATTACGGCCAGGTCCAGGCCCTCCACGGTCTGTCCTTCTCGCTCAGCGAGGGATCGCTGACCACGTTGCTGGGGGCCAACGGCGCCGGCAAGACCACCACGCTGCGCGCGATCTGCAACATGGTGCGCTCAACCGGCGGCATCGAGTTCGACGGCAAGCCGCTGAACAACCGCTCCACCGAGAGCATCGTGCGGTTCGGCATCGCCCATGTGCCGCAGGGCCGCGGCACCTTCACCACCATGACGGTGGAGGAAAACCTCCAGCTCGGCGCGATCACCCGCAAGGACAGCGCCGGCATCGTCTCCGACATCGAGCGCATGTATGCGCATTTCCCGGTGCTGAAGCAGCGGCATACCCAACAGGCCGGCACGCTCTCGGGCGGCGAGCAGCAGATGCTGGCGGTCGCCCGCGCCCTGATGCTGCGGCCGCGGCTGATGCTGCTGGACGAGCCTTCGTTCGGCCTGGCGCCGCTGGTGGTGCGCGACCTGTTCGGCATCCTCGGCAAGATCAACCGCGAGGACAAGGTGTCGATCCTGGTGGTCGAGCAGAACGCCCAGCTCGCGCTGGAGCTCGCCGACCAGGCCTATGTGATCGAGACCGGGCGCATCGTGATGTCGGGCAACGCCAAGGACATCGCGAACAACGAAGAAATCCGCAAATCCTACCTGGGTTACTGAGGAGCCGGCACGATGGAGCTGTTCACCAACCAAGTGCTGGCCGGCATCGCCACGGGCGCGATCTACGCCTGCATGGCGCTCGCCGTGGTCATGATCTATCAGGCGATCGACCATCTCAACTTCGCCCAGGGTGAGATGGCGATGTTCTCGACCTTCATCTCCTGGCAGCTGATGCAATGGGGCATCCCATATTGGGCTGCCTTCGTGATCACGCTGGCATTGTCCTTTGTCGGCGGCATCGCGATCGAGCGCATCCTGTTCAAGCCGCTCGCCAAGGCGCCGGTGCTGACCAACGTCGCCGGCTTTATCGCGCTGTTCGCGATCATCAACTCCTCGGCCGGCCTGATCTGGGACTTCACCATTAAGCAGTATCCGACCCCGTTCGGCTCCTCGCCCTTCCTCGGCAGCCAGCTGATCTCGACCCACCAGGCCGGCATGATCGGCGTCACCGTGCTGCTGCTGCTCGGCCTCTACTTCTTCTTCCAGTACACCAAGATCGGCCTCGCCATGCGCGCGGCCGCCTCCGTGCCTGAATCGGCCCGACTGGTCGGCATCAACACGAGCTGGATGATCGCGCTCGGCTGGGGCATGGCGTCCGCGATCGGTGCGATCGCCGGCATGCTGATCGCACCGGTCGTGTTCCTCGAGCCCAATATGATGGGCGGCGTGCTGATCTACGGCTTCGCCGCGGCGGTGCTCGGCGGACTGACCAGCCCGTTCGGCGCCGTGGTCGGCGGCTTCCTGGTCGGCGTCTTCGAGAACCTCGCCGGCACCTACATTCCCGGCGTCGGCAACGAGCTGAAGCTTCCGATCGCGCTCGCGCTGATCATTTCCGTCCTGGTCGTCAAACCCGCTGGCCTGTTCGGCCGGCAAATCGTCAAGCGAGTTTGATCATGAGCGCTGCAGAAGACGTCGTCACGGAAGCCCCGGCCGTCGAGGCGGTTCCGAAGCGGGCGATGACGCTGGGCACGGGCACCTCTCTGTTGGTGCTGGCGGTGCTGTTGATCGTGCCGGTGTTCGTCAAGAACTTCATCATCTTCCAGATGACGATGCTCCTGATCTACGGGCTCGCGGTGCTGGCCTTGAACATCCTGACGGGCGGCTCCGGCCAGTTCTCGCTCGGCCAGAGCGCCTTCTACGCCGTGGGCGCTTATACGTCGGCGGTGCTGATGGAGTACTTCAACGTCAACTATGCGCTGACAATTCCGATTTCCGCCGCGGTCTGCTTCGCATTCGGCTACCTGTTCGGCAAGCCGGCGCTGCGGCTGTCGGGCGTCTATCTCGCGCTCGCGACCTTTGCGCTTGCCACCGCGATGCCGCAGCTGCTGAAGCTGAACTTCCTCGAGCACTGGACCGGCGGCGTGCAGGGCCTCGTCGTCACCAAGCCCGACGCGCCGTTCGGGCTGCCTATGTCGCAGGACACCTGGCTCTACTACTTCTCGCTCGCCGTCGTGCTCGCGATCTACATCTTCTCGGTCAACCTGCTGCGCTCCCGGTCGGGCCGCGCCTTCATGGCGATCCGCGACAACGAGATCGCGGCCTCCTCGATGGGCGTCAACGTCGCACTGTACAAGACGCTGGCCTTCGGCGTGTCCGCCGGCATCACCGGCGTTGCCGGCTCGCTTGGCGCCATCGCCGTGCAGTTCGTCGCGCCCGACAGCTACACGATCACGCTGGCGATCTCGCTGTTCCTCGGCATGGTCGTCGGTGGCGTCGGCTGGCTGCCCGGCTCGTTCGTCGGCGCCGCCTTCATCATTTTCGTGCCGAACATGGCGGAGGGCATCTCCAAGGGCCTCTCCGGCGCGGTGTTCGGCGTACTCCTGTTCGCCGTCATCTACCTCGTGCCGCACGGCGCGAGGCAGATTGCGATCATGGGCCAGCAACTCGTCGGCCGGCTCAGAAAGAACTGACAACCCGTTGATTAAGCTAAGGAGACCCGAATTGTTTTTTGAAAGAACACTGCGAACCGCTGCGCTGGTGACGGCAACGGCGGTCATCACTCTCACCTCCGGCGCCGCATTCGCCCAGAAAAAATATGACACCGGCGCGTCCGATACCGAGATCAAGATCGGCAACATCATGCCGTATAGCGGTCCGGCCTCGGCCTATGGCATCATCGGCAAGACCGAAGAAGCCTACTTCAAGATGATCAACGACAAGGGCGGCATCAACGGCCGCAAGATCAACTTCGTCACCTATGACGACGGCTATTCGCCGCCGAAGGCCGTCGAGCAGGTCCGCAAGCTGGTCGAGAGCGACGAGGTGATCGTCGTGTTCAACCCGCTCGGCACGCCCTCGAACAGCGCGATCCAGAAATACCTCAACGCCAAGAAGATCCCGCAGCTGTTCGTCGCCACCGGCGCCACCAAGTGGAATGACCCGAAGAACTTCCCCTGGACCATGGGCTGGCAGCCGTCCTACCAGAGCGAAGCGCAGATCTACGCGAAATGGCTGTTGAAGGAAAAGCCGGACGCCAAGATCGCGATCCTCTATCAGAACGACGATTTCGGCAAAGACTACCTCAAGGGCACCAAGGACGGCCTGGGCGCCAAGGGCGCGTCCATGATCATCATGGAAGAAAGCTACGAGGTGTCCGAACCCTCGATCGACGGTCACATCGTCAAGATCAAGGCGGCCAATCCCGACGTCCTGCTGATCTACGCGACGCCGAAGTTCGCGGCCCAGACCATCAAGAAGACCGCCGAGCTGAGCTGGAAGCCGCTGCAGATCCTCACCAACGTGTCGATCTCGGTCGGCAGCGTGATGAAGCCGGCCGGCTTCGAGGCCTCGCAGGGCGTGCTGTCGGCGGCCTATGCCAAGGACTCCACGGACCCGCAGTGGGCCAACGACCCCGGCATGAAGAAGTGGAACGAGTTCGTCGACAAGTACATGCCGGGTGCCGACAAGTCCGACACCAGCATGGTCTACGGCTACGGCGCGGCGTCGACGCTGGCCAAGGTCCTGGAGATGTGCGGCGACGATCTGACCCGGGCCAACATCATGAAGCAGGCGGCCTCGTTGAAGGATTTCGCACCGGATACCCTGCTGCCCGGCGTCAAGATCAACACCAGCCCAACCGACTTCGCCCCGATCGCCCAGCTCCAGATGCAGCGTTTCAAGGGCGAGAAGTGGGAACTCTTCGGCGAGATCATCAGCGGCGACATCGCCACGGAGTGACGCTCTGACGCTATAGTCCGACACATCGAGAAGCCCCCGCGAACGAATCGCGGGGGCTTTTTGTTGACGTCCCGCATCAATCTTGTTCAATGCGGCGGCGATCCGTTCCGGGTGGAGAAAGATGACTGCCGTTCGATTTCAGGTTGCGGGCGTTCTGGCCGCATTCGCGTTGTGCACTGCGATGAGCGGCCCGGTCCTGGCGCAGAAGAAATACGACAGCGGCGCTTCCGATACCGAGATCAAAATCGGCAACATCATGCCCTATAGCGGCCCGGCCTCCGCCTATGCGGCGATCGGCAAGGCCGAGGAAGCCTATTTCAACAAGATCAATGCCGAGGGCGGCATCGGCGGCCGCAAGATCAAGTTCATCTCCTACGACGACGGCTATTCGCCGCCGAAGACGGTGGAGCAGGCCCGCAAGCTGGTCGAGAGCGACGGGGTGCTGCTGATCTTCGGCTCGCTCGGCACCTCCACCAACGGCGCCATCCGCAAATACATGAACGAGAAGAAGGTGCCGCAATTGTTCGTGGCGAGCGGCGCTTCGAAGTGGAACGATCCGAAGCAATATCCCTGGACCATGGGCTGGCAGCCGAGCTACGCCAGCGAGGCGCGCATCTACGCCAAATACATCATGAAGGAGAAGCCGGACGGCAAGATCGGCGTGCTCTATCAGAACGACGATTTCGGCAAGGACTACCTGAAAGGGCTGAAGGATGGCCTTGGACCCAAGGCCTCGATGATCGTGCTGGAAGACGGTTACGACACGTCGGAGCCGGCAATCGACGAGCACGTTGTGAAATTGAAGGCCTCCGGCGCCGACATTTTCGTCAGCATCACCACCCCGAAATTTGCAGCGCAGGCGATCAAGAAGGCGGCCGAGATCGGCTGGCATCCGGTCCACATCATCTCCAACGTCTCGGCCTCGGTCGGCGGCGTACTCGAGCCGGCGGGGCTCGAGATCTCGCAAGGGATCCTGTCGGCGAGCTACACCAAGGACGCCTCCGACCCGCAATGGAATGCCGATGACGGCATGAAGAAATTCTACAACTTCCTCGCCAAATACGATCCCAAGGCCAACAAGCTCGATGCCGGCGTGGTGTTCGGCTATGCCGCCGCGCAGACCATGGTGAAGGTGCTGCAAATGTGCGGTGACGAGCTCACCCGCGACAACGTCATGAAGCAGGCCGCCTCCTTGAAGGATTTCCAGCCCGACACGCTGTTGCCAGGCATCAAGATCAACACCGCAGCCGACGATTTCGCCCCGATCGAGCAGCTCCAGATGATGCGCTTCAAGGGCAAGAAGTGGGAGCTGTTCGGGGACGTGATCTCGAGCGAGCTCGACCACTGAAGCCGCGCAACTCAAACTCGCTCCTGATCGGTTCATCAACTCAAGCGGATGCCTCTTCTCGCAGTCGCACACGAGCGCGCGGCCGCCCCTGACTACTAAAGAAGCAGCCCCCGCGACCCCGCCGCAGGGGCTTTCTGTTGTAGGCATCAGGTAAATCGTATTGAATTGCGGCTGCGTCACCAAAAACAGGCAACACAAGAAAAGGGACGCACACACACCAAGAAAATAGGGAGATAGGAATGCCCGCTGTCACCGGCAAACTTGCGGCCGCGTCACTGGCGCTCGCGCTCATTGCGGCCTCGGCCTCCACTGCATCGGCCCAGAAGAAATACGACACCGGCGCGACCGATACCGAGATCAAGGTCGGCAACATCATGCCTTACAGCGGACCGGCCTCCGCCTACGGCATCATCGGACGGACCGAAGCCGCCTATTTCAAGAAGATCAACGACGAAGGCGGCATCAACGGTCGCAAGATCAACTTCATCAGCTACGACGACGCCTACTCGCCGCCGAAAACGGTGGAGCAGGCGCGCAAGCTGGTCGAGAGCGACGAGGTGCTGTTCATCTTCAACTCGCTCGGCACGCCGCCGAACTCGGCGATCCACAAATACATGAACTCGAAGAAGGTGCCGCAGCTCTTCGTCGCCACCGGCGCCACCAAGTGGAACGATCCGCAGAACTTCCCCTGGACCATGGGGTGGCAGCCCAACTACCAGAGCGAGACGCAGATCTACGCGAAGTGGCTGCTGAAGAACAAGCCCGACGCCAAGATCGCCGTGCTGTTCCAGAACGATGATTACGGCAAGGATTATCTCAAGGGCCTGAAGGACGGCCTCGGCGCCAAAGCCGCGTCGATGATCGTCGTGGAGGAGAGCTACGAGACCTCCGAACCGACCATCGACAACCACATCGTCAAGCTGAAGTCGACCGGCGCCGACGTCTTCATGAACATCACGACGCCGAAATTCGCAGCCCAGGCGATCAAGAAGAACGCCGAGATCGGCTGGAAGCCGCTGCACTTCCTCAACAACGTCTCTGCCTCCGTCGGCAGCGTGATGAAGCCTGCCGGCTTCGAGAACGGCCAGGACATCATCTCGGCCGATTATCTGAAGGACGTATCGGATCCGCAGTGGGCCAATGATGCCGGCATGAAGGACTTTCTCGCCTTCATGACCAAATACTTCCCCGAGGGCGACAAGCTCGATAAGGGCACGATCGTCGGCTATGCCGTGGCCCAGACCCTGGTTCAGGTCTTGAAGCAGTGCGGTGACGATCTCACGCGCGAGAACGTCATGAAGCAAGCGGCGAATCTGAAGGACTTCCGCACCGAGGCCCTGCTGCCGGGCGTGAAGATCAACACCTCGCCGACCGATTTCGCGCCGATCAGCCAGCTTCAACTCGAGAAGTTCAAAGGCGAGAAGTTTGAGCTGTTCGGAGACGTGATCAGCGCCGACGTCGGCGGTTAGCCCCATCAAGGACGCGACGACGGAAACCCCCTGCGAACCATCGCAGGGGGTTTTTGCTTGCGCGGCGATTATGATCACGCGATTGCACAATCGAATGATGGCAAAGCCGGCTTACGCTTTGGCGCATGATGCGGTAGGCAGGTGAGCGGCGCGTTCGCCGCCAGTCTTTCCTGTCCGCTCAAGGCCCTTCGTCATGACCGACCGACGCCCCCTGCTCCGCGCGCTCTACGACGCCGCCGTTGCCGCCGCTCATCCGAGCACAATTCTGGCGCCGCACCTGCGGCCCGCGCCAAAGGGACGCGTGATCTGTCTCGCCGCCGGCAAGGGCGCGGCCGCGATGGCCGCCGCCGCCGAGCGGCATTATCTCGACACGCTCGGGCTCGCACCGGAACGCCTCGTCGGCATCGCCACCACGCGTCACGGCTACGGCGTGCCGACGCGCCGCATCCGCGTGGTCGAGGCCGGTCATCCCGTGCCCGACGAAGCCGGCCTGAAGGGCGCGGCCGACACGCTGGCGCTCGCGGCCGAGGCCGGGCCGGACGATCTGCTCTTGGTGCTGCTCACCGGCGGCGGCTCGGCGAACTGGATCGCGCCCGTCAACGGCATCAGCTTCGGGCAGAAGCAGGCGGTCAACAAGGCGCTGCTCCGCTCCGGCGCGCCGATCGGCGAGATGAATGTCGTGCGCAAGCATCTGTCGCGGATCAAGGGCGGGCGGCTGGCGCGCGCCGGCAAAAATGCCGCCGAGATCGTGACGCTTGCGATTTCCGACGTGCCGCATGACGATCCCTCCGCAATCGCCTCCGGTCCGACCGTGCCCGATCCGACCACGCTCAATGATGCGCGCGCCATCGTCGCCAGGTACAAGCTCGACATCGACGATGCCGTCCGCCGCGCGCTGGACGACCCCGCCAACGAGAGCTGCAAGCCCGGTGATGCCGCCTTCGCGCGCGCGCATTTCGAATTGATCGCACGTCCGAAGCAATCGCTCGACGCTGCGGTCAAACTCGCGCATGAGGCCGGTTACGAGACGATCGATCTCGGCGCCGACCTCGAAGGGGAGGCCCGCGACGTTGCCGCCGATCACGCCAGGCTGGCGCTTCAGGCCCGCGCGCAGGGCAAGCGTGTCGCGATCCTCTCCGGCGGCGAGCTCACGGTCACCGTGCGCGGCAATGGCCGCGGCGGCCCGAACCAGGAATACGCGCTGGCGCTCGCCGGCCTCTTGAAGGACACGCCTGACATCTCCGCGCTCGCCGGCGACACCGACGGCGCCGATGGCGGTGCCGGCAATCCCACTGATCCCGCCGGCGCGCTGATCGACGCGGCGACGTTCGCGAAGATGGCGGCGCAGCGGCTGCAGCCGCAGGCCTATCTCGACAACAACGACGCGACCACGTTCTTCGAGGCGACGGGCGACCTGTTGCTGCCGGGGCCCACGCTGACCAATGTGAACGACATCAGGGTAATCCTGGTCGACTGACACGGTGGCATCGCCATCCCGCCGGCGCCCCGCGCGGTTCGGCGGACGACATGGTTAACGATCTCTGAATTCTCGTCGGTGTCCTCTTTTCCAGGGGGCGAGCATCGCCGCCCTTAACCTCGCGTTCGCCGCAGTTTCAGGAACATGTCCCGAAATTGGGCGAATTGTCGGGCTGATCTACCGCGAGATGTACGCGCTCTCGCCCGACCAGGTGCACCCGGGCACGCCGATCAAGGACCTGATCGAGCATCGGCTCAAACTGGGCCTGAGCATCGGCGGAGAAGCCGGCGCCTATGTCCGTGCCCGCACCGAGGGTTCGGTCGTCAGTGAGCAGACGGTCCAGCAATTCGCCGACGGACGAATCATCGCCTACACCATTCATCCCCTGCCCGACGGCGGCGGCATGGCGACGCACGAGGACATTACAGAGCGCGAAGAGCTCAGTCGGCGGTTGCAGGAGCGCAATTTTCAGTTCGACATCGCGATCAACAACATGTCGCACGGACTCTGCTTCTTCAGCGCCGACCATCGGCTGGTGGTCTGCAACACGCACTTTATCGAGATGTACGGCCTGCCGCCCGACCGCGTTCGTCCGGGCACGCCGCTCCAGGAGATCCTCGACCTACGCTACGAGGTCGGCAGCGTGCCGGCGATGACGCGGGAGGAATACGCCAAATGGCGGACCGATGTCGCCATGTCAGCCGAGGCCATGGACAGCATCGTCGAGATGCAGAACGGGCGAACCTTCAGATCAGGCACCGACCGATGCCCGATCTCAGGTGGGTCGCGACCCACGAAGACATCACCGAGCAGCGCAAGGCGGAATTGCAGATCGCGCATATGGCGCACTACGACGCGCTGACGGACCTCGCCAATCGCGCCCTGCTCGGTCAGCGCCTCAAGCAGGCGCTCGAACAGGGCGGGATGTTCGCGATCCACCACGTCGATCTCGACAAGTTCAAGGCCGTCAACGACACCCTGGGCCACCAGGCCGGCGACATCCTGCTGCAGGATGTCAGCCGCCGCCTCAAGCAGCTCGCGCGCGACAGCGATACGGTCGCGCGCATGGGTGGCGATGAATTCGTGATCCTCCAGACGCCGATTTCCGATTCGAGCGAGGCGGACCTGCTGGCGCGCGACGTTGTCAGGACGCTGAGTGCTCCGTTCGGGCTCGACGGACACCAGACCATTGCGGGCGCGAGCATCGGGATCGCGATTGCGCCTGGCGACGGCTCGACGCCCGAGCAACTCCTGCACAATGCCGATCTGGCCCTGTATCGCGCGAAAAGCGACGGCCGCGGCATGCACTGCTTCTTCGAACCGGCCATGGGCGAAGAAGCGCAAAGCCGTCGCGGGCTGGAGCAGGACCTGCGCAACGGCCTTGCCGCCGGCCAGTTCGAACTGCACTACCAGCCGGTCGTGAAGACCGACGGCGGCGAGATCAGCGGCTTCGAAGCCTTGATCCGCTGGCGACATCCCCGGCGCGGACTGGTCGCGCCCAACAGCTTTATCCCGCTTGCGGAAGAGATCGGCCTGATCGTGCCGATCGGCGAATGGGTGATCCGGCAGGCCTGTGGCACTGCAAGCCGATGGCCGGACCATCTGCACGTCGCCGTCAACATCTCGGCGGTGCAATTCCGCCAGCCGGGCCTGACGGAGGTGATCGTCGGCGCGCTGGCGGCCTCCGGCCTCGATCCGCGGCGGCTGGAGATCGAGATCACGGAAAGCGTGTTTCTGCAGGACAGGAACGGAACGCTGACGACGCTGCACCAGCTCCGGGCGCTGGGCATCAAGGTCGCCATGGACGATTTCGGCACCGGCTATTCGTCACTGACCTATCTGCAATGCTTCCCCTTCGACAAGATCAAGATCGACCGGTCTTTCGTCAGCGGCGTGGAAAACAATGCGGCATCCCTCAGCATCGTGCGGGCGGTGGCGGCACTGGCGCGCGGGATGGGCATGACGACGACGGCGGAGGGGGTGGAGAGCGAGGAGCAACGGGACCGGATCGCAGCGGAGGGCTGCACGGAAATGCAGGGCTATTTGTTCAGCCCTCCGTTGCCCGCCGAGGAAATCGAGCGCCATTTCCTGTCCGCGAAAACACCTGCCATGCCCGACCGGTTCGCTCTGCGGCATAACCGCCGCCAGCCCGCCCGCGCTTCCGGGTTTGATGCCCGGTCGCCGGGCAATCAACCGTCAAAACTCGTTGGCGATCTTCGAGAGCATCCCGAGCAGGGCTTCGCGGTTGGACGGCCCGAGCAGCTCGTTCAGCCGGGCCTCGTGCTTGGTGGCGACGAGCTTCTTGGCGCGGGCCAGCACGGCCTTGCCCTTGTCGGTCAGCACCAAGATGTGCGAGCGGCGGTCGTTGGTGGAGCGGATCCGCGCGCAAAGGTCGCGGCTCTCGAGATTGTCGAGCATCGCCACGAAATTCGGGCGCAGGATGCCGAGGGTGGAGGCGATCTCGGTCTGGTTACGGCCGGGGTTTTTCTCGACCAGCAGCAGCACGGAGAACTGCGCCGGCGTGAGCTGGAGCGAGGCCATGCAGCGCAGGAAGTTCTCGAACACCTTGAGCTGTGCCCGCTTCAGGACATAGCCGAGCTGCTCCGAGAGCTCGCCGAGCTGGAGGGCTTCACCAGGCCCGTCGGCCGCGTCCTTGCGGCCCTTGGCGGTCTCGGCGGGTTTTTCAGAGGACTTTTCAGCGGTTTTGGAAACGGTCATCGCCTCATGCTCGCAATCCCGTTAAGTTCGGGAGGATCGTTCGCCACCCTTGATGTTATATTTGATAATTGTTATGGACCATATCAAATATCGTCAGCGCTGTTCAATGGCTGTGAGCGGACCGTCCACCACAATCAGGGGACCGGTCCTGAATCTTTGAGGGGGAGCGTCCGGTCTTGAATACCACCATCATGCTGTTCCTGCTGCAGGACGGCATCACCAATGGCGCGATCTATGCGCTGCTCGGCCTGGCGCTGGTGCTGGTGTTCGCCGTCACCCGCGTCATCCTCATTCCCCAAGGCGAATTCGTCACCTATGGCGCGCTGACCTATGCCTCGCTGGCCGCGGGCCAGATGCCGGGTACGGCGAAACTCGCGCTCGCCCTGGGCATTGGCGCCTTCGCGTTCGACCTGTTCGCCGCGCGCAAGGCGCTGCACGGACGCCTGATCCTGCGCAGCGTCATCACCAATATCGTGCTGCCGGCCATCGTGCTGGCGCTGACCGTCTACTACGCCGCTCAGAAGCCGCCGGTTGCGGTCTGCATCGCACTGTCGCTGGTGATCGTGGCGATGATCGGCCTGTTTCTCTACCGCATCGCATTCCAGCCGCTGGCGCACACCTCCGTGCTGGTGCTGTTGATCGCCTCGGTGGGCGTTCACCTCGCGCTTCAGGGTTTGGGCCTTTTGTTCTTCGGCGCCGAAGGCCAGCGCGGACCTGCCGTGCTGTCCGGCTCCTTCACCAGCGGTGCGCTGCGCTTCACCGGCCAGAGCATCACGGTCTATGGCATTACCATCGCCTTCATCGTCGGGCTGTGGCTGTTCTTTGGGTTGACACTTTACGGCAAGGCGCTGCGCGCGACCGCTGTGAACCGGCTCGGTGCCCGGCTCGTCGGCATCCGCACCACGCTATCCGGTCAGATCGCCTTCCTGCTGGCGTCCGTCATCGGCGCACTGTCGGGCATCATGATCGTGCCTATCACGACGCTGTATTACGACTCGGGCTTCCTGATCGGCCTGAAGGGCTTTGTCGCCGCGATCATCGGCGGGCTTGTCAGCTACCCCCTCACCGCCGTCGCGGCGCTAGTCGTCGGCATCGTCGAGGCGTTCTCGTCCTTCTATGCCTCCAACTACAAGGAGGTGATCGTTTTCATGCTCTTGATTCCCGTGCTGCTGCTGCGCTCGCTCGCGGCGCCTGCGGTCGAGGAAGAGAAGGACTGACGCCAAGATGCAGAGCCGGCTCCCCATCCTCATCTTCGCGCTGATCATGGCGGCGATCCCGTTTGTTCCGGGCATGCCCCCATTCTGGATCGTGCTGCTCGACAATATCGGCCTCGCGGCCCTGGTCGCGATGGGCCTCGTGCTGCTGACCGGCGTCGGCGGCCTGACCTCGTTTGGACAAGCGGCCTTCGTCGGCTTCGGCGCCTACACCACCGCGGTGCTGTCGACAACCTACGGCATGTCGCCCTGGCTGACGCTACCACTGTCGCTGCTGGTCAGCGGATTGCTGGCGGTGCTGCTCGGCCTCGTCACCGTCCGTCTCTCCGGCCATTATCTGCCGCTCGGCACGCTCGCCTGGGGACTCGGCTTGTTCTATCTCTTCAGCAAGCTGGAATTTTTGGGAAGAAACGACGGCATCTCGGCGATCCCGCCGCTGTCGATCGGCTCGTTCAAAATGCTCTCGCCCGGCTCGATCTACTACGCGATCTGGGTTGCCGTGATCCTCTCGGCGTTGCTCACGATGAACCTGCTGGACTCCCGCACCGGCCGCGCCATCCGCGCGCTCCGGCGCGGCCATGTCGCGGCCGAGGCGTTCGGCGTGCACACCCCGCGGGCGAAAATGCTGGTGTTCATCCATGCCGCCGTGCTCGCCGGCCTCTCCGGCTGGCTCTACGCCCATCTTCAGCGCGCGGTGAACCCGACGCCGTTCGGCGCGCAGGCGGGCATCGAGTATCTCTTCATCGCCGTGGTCGGCGGCGCCGGCTATGTCTGGGGCGGCGTCCTGGGCGCGGCGCTGGTCGTGGTCCTGAAGGAAGTGCTGCAGAGCTACCTGCCGTTGATCCTGCCCGGCTCGGGCCAGGTCGAGACCATCGTGTTCGGCATCATGCTGGTGGCGTTGCTCCAGCTCGCACCCGGCGGCGTCTGGCCCTGGCTGATGTCGTTCCTGCCCCAGCGTACCAGTGGCAAGAAGCCAGACACTTCGCTGAAACTGGAGCAGCGCACCCGCTCGCCCGGCCAATCCAGCGTCCTGCTCCAGGTCGAGAAGGCGCGGAAACAATTTGGCGGCGTGGTCGCGGTGAACAACGTCTCCTTCGACGTCCAGGCTCGCGAGATCGTCGCGCTGATCGGCCCCAACGGCGCCGGCAAGAGCACCACCTTCAACCTGATCACCGGCGTGCTGTCGGCCAGCTCGGGCTCGATCTCCGTGCTCGGCAACAAGGTCGACAGGGCGCCGCCGCAGGAGATCGTCAAGCTCGGCATCTCCCGCACCTTCCAGCACGTCAAGCTGGTGCCTGATATGACCGTGCTGGAAAACGTCGCGATCGGTGCCCATCTGCGCGGCCATTCGGGGCCGATCTCCTCGATGCTGCGGCTCGACCGCACTGATGAGGCAAAGCTGCTCGCCGAAGCCACCCGCCAGATCGAGCGGGTCGGACTTGGCGAGCAGATGCATCAGCTCGCAGGCTCGCTCTCACTGGGACAGCAACGGATCGTCGAGATCGCCCGTGCGTTGTGCGTCGATCCGATGCTGCTGCTGCTCGACGAGCCGGCCGCCGGCCTGCGCCACATGGAGAAGGAGCGGCTCGCGACGCTGCTGCGCGAGCTGCGCGACGGCGGCATGAGCGTCCTGCTGGTCGAGCACGACATGGGCTTCGTCATGAACCTCGCCGACCGCATCGTGGTGCTCGATTTCGGCACCAAGATCGCGGAAGGAACGCCGGCCACGATCAAGACCAATCCCGAAGTGATCAAGGCCTATCTCGGAGTGGCGGCATGAGCGCGCTGTTGTCCGTCGCCAACGCCCATGTCGCCTATGGCAAGGTCGAGGCCGTGCGCTCGGTCTCGCTCGAAGTCGGCCAGAACCAGATCGTCACCATCGTCGGCGCCAACGGTGCCGGCAAGACCACGCTGCTCTCCGCCATCATCGGCATTTTGCCGCTGAAAGGGCGCGTTTCATTCGCAGGTCAGGACCTGTCGCGGCTCGACATCGAGGACCGCGTCGCCATGGGGCTTGGCCTCGTTCCCGAGCACCGCGAATTGTTCGTGACCATGAATGTCGAGGACAATCTCGAGTTAGGGGCCTTCCGCATCGAGAGAAGCAAGGCGAAAGCCTCGATGGAGCGGGTCTACACGCTGTTTCCGCGGCTCAAGGAGCGGCGCAAGCAGCTCGCCGGCACGCTCTCCGGCGGCGAGCAGCAGATGCTCGCAATGGGCCGCGCACTGATGGGCGAGCCCAAGCTCCTGATGCTGGACGAGCCGAGCCTCGGCCTCGCCCCGATCATCGTCGCCGACATTTTCCGCATCGTCACCGAACTGCGCGCCGCCGGCGTCTCCGTGCTGCTGGTCGAGCAGAACGCGCAGGCGGCATTGAAGATCGCGGATCAGGCCTATGTCATGGAGCTCGGCGAGTTCGTGCTCAGCGGCAAGGCCAGCGACATCGCGGCGAATGAGCGCGTGGCGGCGAGCTATCTCGGCTTCCAGCACGAAGGGGCGAGTGTGTTGTAACTTCGAGACGCGCTTCCTCAAACTCATCTGTCATCGTCCGCCTAGTGCGCAATTGCGCACAGGGGCGGACGATCCAGTATTCCAGAGACCTGTGCTTGAACCGAGGCGCCGCGGCGTACTGGATGCCCCGCCTTCGCGGGGCATGACATCGGAGGATTCAGGGAGAGACGAAGATCGTGGCCTAGCTTGCCCCCTTGTCACCCTTCAGCGCCGCGAGCTCTGCTTCCAGCTCCGCGATCTTCGCATCCCTTGCCGCCAGCGCCGCCGCCACATCTCCAGCGTCGAACTTCTGCGGGATGTGCTGCGGGCAGTTCGTGTCCCACGCTTCGATCTTGAACAGGATCACCTGCTCGGGCCGGGCGCGATAGCCTTTCGGCATCAGCGATGTCGTCAGCGCCTCGTCGTCCTCGACCACCCGCGCTTCGCCCCAGATCTTCACCCGGCGGCGATGGGCGTAGTCCATCACGAAGATGTAGGCCTTGGGATTTTCAGACAGGTTTCCCTGCGTGATGTATTGCCGATTGCCGGCGTAGTCCGTGAAAGCCAGCGTCTGCTTGTCCAGCACCTTCAAGAAGCCCTTCGGGCCGCCACGATGCTGGATGTAGGGCTGGCCGTCGGCCGATGCCGTGGCGAGATAAAAGCTGTTGGCGTCGGCCAGGAACGCCGCGAGGTTCTCATCGACCTCGGTGCGCCAGCCGCGCTGCTCGGCATGGGCATAGCCTTCGCGTGATCCCTTTCGGGTCTGGATCGACTTCACCGCCGGCGTGAACGCCACGTCGCTGGCGTAGGTGTGAGTTGCCGTCATCGGAACATCTCCTGAAATCCCGGCGCATCCCTGCGTCTTCGCCATCCAAAATGGACCTCCCGCCGGCTAAAACAATCATCCCGCTTGACACTTCATCGTTGCGTTATATGCAATAATGCCATGGATCGCCTCGAAGCCATGCATGTTTTCGTCACCGTCGCCGACCTGCGCGGCTTCGCGCCGGCGGCACGAAAACTGCGGCTGTCCCCCTCCGCGGTGACGCGGCTGATCGCGGCGCTGGAGGAGCATCTTGGCGCGCGGCTGTTGCAGCGGACCACCCGTCAAGTGACCCTGACCGACGTCGGCACGCGCTATCTCGAGCGCGCGCGTCGCATCCTCGCCGATGTCGAGGAGGCCGACGGCTCGGCACGGGAGGAGCGCAACCGACCGAGCGGGCGGCTGGTGGTGTCGGCGCCGGTCGGCTTTGGCCGGCTCCATGTCGGGCCTGTCATGATCGCCTACCTCAAGCGCTATCCCGAGGTCGCCTGCGAATTGCGGCTGTCGGACAACCTGGTCAATCTCGTGGAAGATGCCGTCGACGTCGCGGTGCGGATCGGCCATCTCGCCGACTCCTCCCTCGTCGCGCGCCAGGTCGGCGAGATGCGGCGGATCGTGGTGGCGACACCTGGCTATCTCAAGCGCCATGGCGAGCCGAAGACGCCGGAGGCATTGCTCGGGCACCAGACCATCGCCTTCGGTCCATCCGCGAACTGGCGCTTCGTGCAGGACGGCCGCGACATCGAGGTGGCGCCGAATCCACGCTTCGCCAGCAACAGCGCCGACGCCGCCCTGCAATATGCCGAGGCGGGCGGCGGCGTGACCCGGGTGCTGGCCTATCAGGCTGCCGAGGGCCTGCGGCGCGGGCGGCTCAGAATCGTGTTGGCGAAATACGAGCAGCCGGCGTTGCCGATCCACATCGTCTACCCGACCTCGCGCCTGCTCTCCGCCAAGGTGCGTGCCTTCGTCGATCTCGTGGTGGAGACCGCGGAGTGGAAATTCGGGTGACGCCCTCACCCCTTCTTCGGCACTACGCGAAAGGTGCCGCTGGCGCGGGCGATCACGGCGCCGTCGGCCTTCGCGAGGCACTGCGCGAAACAGATCGTGCTGCCGGTCTTGATCGCCTCACCCTCGACCGCGAGCCATTGGTCGATCTCGCCGGCGCCGACATAGTCGACCGACAGCGAGATCGTGACCAACGAGGTCGTCCAGCCCGTCGCCTGCGCGCAGCTGTAGCCCATGGCGGCATCGGCCAGCGCCGCGATCAGGCCGCCATGGATCAGCCCGCGCGCGTTGGTGTGCGGTTTCGCCAGCCGCAATCCCACGGTGACGCCGTTGTCGGTCTTCCTGGAGTAAAGCGGCTCCCAAGGATCGGTGAGCGGGGCTTTGCGAAAGTGCGGCTCGAAGCCGGCGGGAATGTCGGTGCTGGTCATGTCCGTCTCGCGTTGGTGGCTCCCGCCATTGAACGCGGCAGACGGGACAGATGCACCACCTACAAAGTTTTAAACGGAATTTGCGCGGGTGTTTGAAAGGAGTGGCGCCGTCGCCCCGCTATCCCTGTCATCACCCGCGAAAGCGGGTGATCCAGTATTCCAGAGACGGTGACGTGATACGGAGAGGCCGCGGCGTACTGGATGCCCCGCTTTCGCGAGGCATGACGGCGCGCCCTAAAACGGCAGCCCCACGTAATTCTCCGACAGCGAGGTCATCGCGGCCTGCGACTGCGTGACATAGTCGAGCTCGGCGAGCTGGATGCGCGCGCCGATGGTGCCGGTGTCGGGGAATTTGTGCAGCATCGAGGTCATCCACCAGGAGAAGCGCACGGCCTTCCAGACCCGCGCCAGCGCCTTCGCCGAATAGGCATCAATGCCGGCGCTGGATTTTTCGTCGTAGAACTCGCGAAACGCACTCGACAGATAATGCGCGTCGCTCGCGGCCAGGTTCAGCCCCTTGGCGCCGGTCGGCGGCACGATATGGGCGGCGTCACCGCACAGGAACATCCTGCCGAAGCGCATCGGCTCGGCGACGAAGCTGCGCAGCGGCGCAATGCTCTTCTCAATCGAGGGGCCCGTGACCAAGCTGTCGGCGGCGTCCTGGTCGAGCCGGCGCTTGAGCTCGTCCCAGAAACGGTCGTCCGGCCATTGGTCGACGTGGTCGTCGAGCGCGCACTGCACATAGTAACGGCTGCGCCTGGTCGAACGCATGGTGCAGAGCGCAAAGCCACGGGCGTGGTTGGAATAGATCAGCTCGTGGCTGACCGGCGGCGTCTCGGAGAGGATGCCCAGCCAGCCGAACGGATAGATGCGCTCGAACTCCTCGATGGCCGAAGCCGGAACGCTGGCGCGGCTGACGCCGTGAAACCCGTCGCAACCGGCGATGAAATCGCAATCGATGGTGTGGGTGACGCCATCTTTCACGTAGGTTACGCGCGGGTGACCGCCGTCGAAATCCTGCGGCTGCACGTCCTTGGCCTCGTAGACCGAGGTGAGGCCGGCGGCCGTGCGCGCATTCATCAGATCGAGCGTGACCTCGGTCTGGCCGTAGATCATGACCGTCTTGCCGGTCGCAGCCTTCATGTCGATGCGGTGGCGGCGCCCCGAGAAGGTGAGTTCGATCCCTTCATGCACCAGCCCTTCGGCATGCGCCCGTGCGCCGGCGCCGATCTGGTCGAGCAGCGCAACTGTTCCCTCCTCCAGCAGTCCGGCACGGATGCGGCCGAGCACATAGTCCGGGCTCTGCCGCTCCAGAATGACATTGTCGATGCCATAATGATGCAGCAGTTGCCCAAGCAACAATCCTGCCGGCCCCGCCCCGATGATTGCGACTTTTGTCCGCAATACTTGCTCCTCCCGATCCTGTAGGCTTTCGGCGTGGCTCGCTTGTCGCTGCCGTCCGCGCACGATAATTATATCATATAACGGTTGGGCAAAAGGGAGTGCGCGGCGGCACGTCGCGCCAGTTCCGGCTTGAACGCGCCGGCCAACTAGATAACATGTTAATTAACGAGACCGGGCCATCGAAGCCCGCCGTCAAAAGAGGGAGAGACGCGTGATGAGGAAAGCCTGTCTGGCGTTGCTGCTGGCAGCAAGCGTGAGCCCTGCGTTCGCGCAGGACAAGACCTTCGATTTGAAGATCTCGCACTGGGTGCCGGCCTCGCATCCACTACAGAAATCGCTGGAGGACTGGGCTGCTGCGGTCGAGAAGGATTCCGGCGGCACCATCAAGGGCAAGGTGTTTCCGGCCCAGCAGATGGGCAAGGCGTTCGACCATTACGACATGGCGCGCGACGGCATCGCCGACGTCACCTATGTCAATCCCGGCTACCAGCCCGGCCGTTTCCCGATCATCGGCGCTGGCGAATTGCCATTCCTGATCTCGGATGCCAAGGGCGGCTCGATGGGGCTCGACGCCTGGTACCGCAAATACGCCGAGAAGGAGATGAAGGACGTCAAATACTGCCTCGCCTTCGTCCACTCGCCCTCCTCCTTCCATTCCCGCACCAAGAAGATCGTGATGCCGGAGGACGTGAAGGGCCTGAAGATCCGCCCCGCCCACGCCACCATGGCGAACTTCGTCACCTCGCTCGGCGGCACCAATGTGCAATCCTCCGCGCCCGAAGTGCGCGACATCATCGAGCGCGGCGTCGCCGATGGCGTCACCTTCCCCTGGGGCTCGCTGGTGCTGTTCGGCATCGACAAGGTGACCAAATACGACATGGAGGCGCCGCTCTACACCACGACCTTCGTGTTCGTCATGAACAAGGACAAGTACAATGCGATGTCCGACAAGCAGAAGGCCGCGATCGACAAGAATTGCACGGTCGAAATGGCAGGCGTGGTCGGCGAGCACTGGGGCAAGTTCGAGGATGCCGGCATCGACAAGGTCAAGGCGGAGTCCGGTCACGAGGTCTACAAGCTGACGCCCGAGCAGACCGCGGCCTGGAAGAAGGCCGCCGAGCCGCTGGTGAAGACCTGGAGTGACGGCGCGAAGAAGACCGGCGTGGATCCGGACGCGGCGCTTAGCGAGCTGAAGGCCTCGCTGAAGAAGTACAACGCGCTGGCGGAGTAGTTCTTCGTCGAAACACATGCGGCGGCGGGATGCATCTCGCCGCCGTTGTTCTGCACGCGGGTCGAGACGCGAGGAGCGCATCGCGCGTCCTCTCCCTCTCCCGCCCGAGGATGGCATCTCTTAGGAAGCTCCCATGAAGCGCAGCTGGATGGATCGTATTATCGATTCGATCGAATGGATTGCAGCGGCTTTCGTCGGCATCGTCGCGCTCGACATCTTCCTGTCGGTGTTGCTTCGCAACACGCTGAACTATTCGATCCCCGATAGTTTCGACATCGGCCGCATGCTGCTCGGCATCCTGATCTTCTGGGGCATCGCCGCGACCTCCTATCGCGGCACCCACATCACCGTCGACCTCGTCTGGGGCAATGTCGGGCCGCGCTACCAGCGCTGGATCGACGTGTTCGCGACCCTGGTGCTGCTGTTCGTCGTGACGGTGCAGACCTGGACGCTGTTCGACAAGGTGCGCGGCACCTACAACGACAACGTCCAGACCTTCGACATGCACATGCCGACCTGGCCGTTCTTCGCGATCGCCTGGATCGGCGACGTCTCGGCCGTGCTGCTGATCGCGATCCGCACCTACCGGTTGATCTTCCATCCCGAAGAGATGCACGACCCCAAGCTGAAGGCGACGGAGTAATCATGAGCACCGATGCCGTCGCCGTAATCGGCTTCGTTTCCCTGTTCGCCCTGATGCTGCTGCGCGTGCCGGTCGGCATGGCCATGGGCCTCGTCGGCGTCTCCGGCTTTTCCTATCTCGTCGGCGCCACGCCGGCGCTGAAGCTGGTCGGCCAGACCTCGATGCGCACGGTGACCGACTACACCTTCGGCGTCATTCCGATGTTTCTGCTGATGGGCTCGTTCGTCAGCAATTCCGGCATGAGTCGCGAGCTGTTCCGCGCCGCCAACGGCTTTGTCGGCCATTTGCGCGGCGGACTCGGCATCGCCACCGTCGGCGCCTGCGGCGGCTTTGCCGCGATCTGCGGCTCCTCGGTCGCGACCGCCGCGACCTTCTCCGCGGTCGCTTACCCCGAGATGCGCCGCTTCGGCTATCCGCAGTCGTTTGCCACCGGCGTGATCGCGGCCGGCGGCACGCTGGGTGCGATGCTGCCGCCCTCCACCGTGCTCGCCGTCTACGGCATCATCACCGAGCAGGACATCGGCAAGCTGTTCATCGCCGGCATCATCCCGGGCATCCTCGCGATGACCATGTACATGATCACGATCTTCCTGATCGGTTATTTCCGGCCCGACTTCCTGCCCAAGGGCAAGGAGCTGCCGTGGCGCGAGCGCTTCGCCGGCCTGAAGGACATCTGGGCGCCGGTGCTGCTGTTCGTGTTCGTCATCGGCGGCCTTTACGGCCTGCCCTATTTGCCGCGCTTCACGCCGACCGAAGCGGGCGGCGTCGGCGCCGCCGGCGCCTTCATCATCGGCGTGGCGACCGGCCGGCTCGACCGCGAGAAGATTCTGGCGTCGCTGCTCCAGGCGACGCGCACGGCCGCCGCCGTGTTCACCGTGCTGATCGGCGCCTTGATCTTCGGCTATTTCCTCACGGTGACGCAGACCCCGCAAAAGGTGACGGAATTCCTCACCGGCCTCGGTCTCGGCCCCTACGGCGTGCTGGCGTTGATCATGGTGATGTATCTCGTGCTCGGCTGCCTGATGGACGCCATGGCGATGATCATCCTCACCGTGCCGATCATCTTCCCCGTGATCATGCATCTCGGTTTCGACCCGATCTGGTTCGGCGTCATCATCGTCATGACGGTCGAGCTCGGCCTGATCCATCCGCCGGTGGGCATGAACGTCTTTGTCATCAAGAGCGTGGTGAAGGACGTTTCCTTCTCCACCATCTTCAAGGGCGTGATTCCGTTCGTGGCGACAGACCTGGTGCGCCTGGTGATCCTGATCGCCTTCCCGCTGCTGGCGACATGGCTGCCGACGCGGATGATGGCGCATTGAGGAGGTGGTAAAGCGGCGAGCTGTCTTTTCCCTCTCCCCTTGTGGGAGAGGGTGGCTCGCCGCAAAGCGGCGAGACGGGTGAGGGGTATATTTCCTCAAGCGCTGATCTGAGTCCGGAGAGGCATACCCCTCATCCGGCGCTTCGCGCCACCTTCTCCCACAAGGGAGAAGGAAGGACAGCGGCGCTAGTTCAATACAGAAAGGTGACCGATGACGGCCCCTACCCTCGAGACCAAATACGTCTTTACCGTCACCGCACGCATCGGCGACGTCGTCACCGCCGGCGAGACCGGTATCGGCATTCGCCGCATCATCCCGATCGTCGGCGGCGAGGTGACGGGTGCGATCACCGGCAAGGTGCTGCCGTTCGGCGCGGACTTCCAGACCATCCGCCCGAATGAGCTGATTGATCTCGAAGCGAAGTACGCGTTCGAAACCGACGACGGTGCCACCGTCTATGTCGAGAACAAGGGCATGCGCTTCGGCCCGGTCGAGCTGTTGCAAAAGCTCAAGCGCGGCGAACCGGTGGATCCCAAACTGATCTATTTCCGCACCGTGCCGAGGTTCGAGACCGGGCACGAGAAGTACCGCTGGCTGATGGAGCACATTTTTGTCGGGTCAGCAGCGCGTCATGCGGATCGAGTCGTGATCGACGTGCATCAGGTGATGTGAAGGCTTCAGTGCCCTTCGCCGTCGTCCCGGCGAAGGCCGGGACCCATACCGCGTGATCTGTCGATCGCGAATAGTCGGAGTACCGAACGACTTGGCCAAACTTCTCCCTGTGGTTATGGCTCCCGGCCTCCGCCGGGACGACACCGCATTTGGAGGGCGCCTTTTGCCCGCCTGACTGACCCAAGAGGCACCTAGCCCCTTGTTGACTCCTCCTGAATTCGTTATACAACATAACTATTCTGACAAGGACGCAAATGACACAGGGAAACGCCGAGACCGCTGACGCGGGCGCCGCCGGGCTTTTGAAGATCGAGCGGGCGGACCGGGTTTTGACCGTCGGCCTCAATCGGCCGGCCAAGCGCAATGCGCTCAACGACGGCATCATCCTGGAGATCGGCGAGTGTTTTGCGGCCCTGCCCGAGGATATCGGCGCCGTCGTCATCCACGGCATCGGCGACCATTTTTCCAGCGGTCTCGACCTCTCCGAACTGACCGACCATGATGCCAGTGGCGGCCTTCTCCATTCCCAGATGTGGCACCGGGTGTTCGACCGCATCCAGTACAGCCGCGTGCCTGTGATCGCCGCGCTCAGGGGCGCCGTGATCGGAGGCGGGCTGGAGCTCGCCTGCGCGGCGCATATCCGTGTCGCCGAACCCTCGACCTATTTCGCGCTGCCGGAGGGGCAGCGCGGCATCTTCGTCGGTGGCGGCGGTTCGGTGCGCCTGCCGCGCCTGATCGGCGTCGCCAGGATGATGGACATGATGCTGACCGGCCGCGTCTATTCCGCGACCGAAGGCACCTCCTACGGCTTTGCGCAATATGTCACGGAAGCCGGCAACGGGCTCGGCAAGGCGATGGAGCTTGCGACCAAGGTCGCCTCCAACGCGCCGCTGACCAACTTCGCCGTGCTCCAGGCGCTGCCGATGATCGCGGAGGCCAATCCGCAGACCGGCCTGTTGATGGAATCGCTGATGGCGACGGTGGCGCAGAGCGACAAAGAGGCAAAACGCAGGATCCGCGAGTTCCTCGAACACAAGACCGCAAAGGTGAAGCCGAAATCATGAGCGCGCAGCCGTCCTCTTCCAGCATGGAGCGCGGCGCGAGCACTTCCCCGCTGCGGCCCATTTCGTTCGGCGATCCCGTCGTCAATATCGAGCGGCGCGACGACGGCACGATTTATCTGCGGCCCAAACAGCCGCTCGGCGATTATCCGGCCCGCATCACCGACCGCCTGCATCACTGGGCGAGCGCGACGCCCGATCGCGTCTTCATGGCCGAGCGCGAAGGTGGCCGCGGCTGGCGCAAGATCAGCTACGCCGAGCTGCTCGCCGCGAGCCGGCACATCGCCTCAGGGCTCATTGCGCGCGGGCTGTCGGCGGAGCGGCCGGTCGTCATCCTCTCCGGCAATTCGATCGACCACGCATTGCTCGCGTTCGGCGCGTTCTATGCCGGCATTCCGTTCTGCCCGGTGTCGCCGGCCTATTCGCTGGTATCGAAGGATTACGGCAAGCTCTCCTACCTGATGAAGCTGCTGACGCCCGGCCTTGTCTTCGCCGAGGACGCCGACAAGTTCGCCGACGCGCTCGCGGCCAACGTCTCGCTCGGCACCGAGATCGCCGCGTCCTACGGCCACGTGCCGGGCCGCGACGTCACCTTGCTCGCCGACCTCATGGCAACCCCGATCCGCGGCGATCTGGACGAGGTCCACGGCAAGATCGGCCCCGACACCATCGCGAAATTCCTGCTGACCTCGGGCTCGACCGGCAACCCCAAGGCGGTCATCAACACCCAGCGCATGATCTGCGCCAACCAGGTGATGCTGCGCGAGACACTCGCCTTCCTCAGGGACGAGCCGCCCGTCATCATCGACTGGCTGCCCTGGAATCACACTTTTGGCGGCAACCACAATATCGGGCTGACGCTCTACAATGGCGGCTCGATGTATCTCGATGCCGGCAAGCCGGTGCCTGGAGGCATCGAGGAAACCGTGCGCAATCTCCAGGAGATTTCGCCGACGGTCTATTTCAACGTCCCCAAGGGCTACGAGTCGCTGCTGCCTTATCTGCGCGACGACCAGCGCCTCCGCGCAAAATTCTTCGACCGGCTGCACGCGATGTTCTTCTCGGGCGCGGCGCTGTCGCCGTTCGTCTGGAACAGCCTCGACGAGCTGGCGGTGAAGGAAAAAGGCTACCGCGTACCGATGCTGACCGGCCTCGGTGCAACCGAGACCGCGCCGTTCTTCATGTCGGTCAACCCGCGCACCAGCCGCTCCGGCCATGTCGGGCTTCCCGTATCCGGCAATGACGCCAAGCTGGTGCCGAACAACGGCAAGATGGAAGTTCGTTGCAAGGGGCCGAACGTGATGCCCGGCTACTGGCGCCAGCCCGACATCACCGCAAATTCGTTCGACGAAGAAGGCTTCTACAAGCTCGGCGATGCCCTCAAGCCCGTCGATCCCGATGATCTCAATGCCGGCTTCGATTTCGACGGCCGCATCGGTGAGGATTTCAAGCTCGGCAGCGGCACCTGGGTCAGCGTCGGCCCATTGCGCGCGCGCTTCGTCGCGGCTTGCGCGCCGCTGGTGCGCGACGTCGTCATCGCCGGCATCAACCGAGACGAGATCTCCGCGCTCGTCGTGCTCGATCTCGACGGCTGCCGGCTGATCAACCCGACGCTGCCGACCGACGATCTCGTCGTCGCGACCCGCGACCGGCTGGTGCGCGAGGCATTTCGCGAACGGCTGACCCGCTTTCTCAGCGCGGCCACGGGATCCTCGACGCGGATCACGCGCGCGATCCTCATGGACACGCCACTCTCGATCGACAAGGGCGAAGTCACCGACAAGGGCTCGATCAACCAGCGCGCGGTGCTCGAGCATCGCAGCCTGCTGATCGAGGAGCTCTACGCTGCCAATCCATCGGACCGTGTGATATCGGTCGGGTAAGAGGACGTCGCACCTAGGGAGAACGCCATGTTGTTGAAGGATCAGGCTGTCATCGTCACGGGCGGCGCGTCGGGACTGGGCGCGGCGACCGCGCGTAAGCTGGCGGCGCAGGGCGCCAGGGTCGCGGTGTGCGACCTCAATGCCAAGCTCGCCGAAACTGTCGCCGCCGAGATCAAGGGCGTGGCTGTGGCTTGCGACGTCTCCGATGCGGCTTCCGCTGAGGCTGCGATCGCCCAAGCGACCAAGTCCCATGGACCCGCGCGCGTGCTGGTCAATTGCGCCGGCATCGGCGTTGCCAAGCGCGTCGTCGGCCGCGACGGCCCGATGGCGCTCGCCGATTTCGACAAGGTGATCAAGGTCAATTTGATCGGCACCTTCAACATGCTCCGCCTTGCCGCGAACGAGATGTCCAAGCTCGAGCCGCAGGCAACCGGCGAGCGCGGCGTCATCATCAACACGGCATCCGTTGCCGCTTATGACGGCCAGATCGGGCAATCGGCCTATTCGGCCTCCAAGGGCGGCATCGTCGGCATGACGCTGCCGATCGCGCGCGAGCTGGCGCAGTTCGGCGTCCGCGTGCTGACGATCGCGCCCGGCCTGTTCCTCACGCCGCTGCTCGCCAACCTGCCGCAGGAAGCCCAGGACTCGCTCGCCGCCGCGATCCCGTTCCCGCGCCGGCTCGGCCACGCCGACGAGTTCGCGGCGCTCGCCCTGCACATGGTCGAGAATTCCTACCTCAACGGCGAAGTGGTGCGCCTCGACGGCTCGCTGCGCATGGCGCCGAAATAGGGCGCGGCATATGTTCGTGAACCGGCGCGACGTCCAGATCCAGTGGGGTGACTGCGACCCCGCCAACATCGTCTATTACCCGCGTTATTTCGCGATGTTCGACGATTCGACGTCGACCCTGTTCGAAGTCGCCGGCTTCTCCAAGCAGGACCTGGTCAAGAAATACGGCCTGGTGGGCATTCCCATGGTCGATACACGCGCCAAGTTCTACATCCCCTCGACTTATGGCGACTGGATCACCATCGAAACCAAGATCGAGAGCATCAAGCGCTCGAGTTTCGAGGTGAAGCACAGCGTCTTCAAGGGCGAGGCGCTGGCTATCGAGGGTTTCGAGACCCGTGTCCTGGTCGGGCGCGACCCCGTTAACCCCGACAAACTGAAATCGGCACCGTTTCCTGCGGAAATGGTAGCCAAATTCACGGGGAGCGAGGCCCGGAGCTAAATCGCCACATCACCAAAAGAGGGGGCTGAATTACCCCCCGATTTCTGCTTTCAAAGAAACACATAAAGGGAGGAATAGATGAAACGCTTTTACCTGACCGCCGCCGTCACCGCGGCTGCGCTTGCGCTGCCGGCCGTGCCCGCGCGGGCTCAGACCGCCGAGGTCACCATCGGCATCACCACCACCACGACCGGCCCGGGCGCAGCGCTGGGCATTCCCGAGCGCAATGCGCTGGAGTTCGTGCCGAAGGAGATCGGCGGCGTGCCGCTGAAGGTGATCGTACTCGACGACGGCGGCGATCCGACCACCGCGACCACCAACGCCCGCCGCTTCGTGACCGAATCCAAGGCCGACATCATCATGGGCTCGGCGCTGACGCCGCCGACCATCGCGGTGTCCAACGTCGCCAACGAAGCCGGCATTCCGCATTTCGGCCTGGCGCCGTTCCCGATTACGCCGGAGCGCATGAAGTGGTCGGTGGCGATGCCGCAGCCGATCCCGATCGTGGGCAAGGTGCTGTACGACCACATGAAGTCGAAGGGTGTGAAGACCGTCGGTTATATCGGCTATTCCGACTCCTATGGCGACCTCTGGTTCAACGATTTGAAGGCGCAGGCCGTGCCGATGGGCATAACCATCGCCGACGAGGAGCGCTTCGCTCGCCCCGACACGTCGGTGACCGGACAGGTGCTGAAGCTCGTGGCGGCGAATCCCGATGCCATTCTGGTCGGCGCTTCCGGCACCGCGGCCGCGCTGCCGCAGACCGAGCTACGCGAGCGTGGCTATCAGGGCCTGATCTACCAGACCCATGGCGCCGCCAGTATGGACTTCATCCGTATCGCCGGCAAAGCTGCGGAAGGCGTGCTGATGGCCTCTGGTCCCGTCATGGATCCCGAGGACCAGCCGGACGAAGCCGCCACCAAGAAGCCGGGCCTCGCGCTCAACTCGGCCTATGAAGCCAAGTACGGCCCGAACAGCCGCAGCCAGTTCGCCGGTCACTCTTACGACGCCTTCGAGATTCTCAAGCGCATCATCCCGGCGGCACTCAAGACGGCGAAGCCAGGCACGCCGGAATTCCGCGAGGCGATTCGCCAGGCGCTGCTGTCGGAGAAGGAGCTTGCGGCGAGCCAAGGCGTCTACAATTTCACCGAAAAGGATCGCTACGGCCTCGACGAGCGCTCGCGCATCCTGCTCACGGTGAAGAACGGCAAGTACACGCTGGTGAAATAGACGCAGCGGCAGGATTGAGACGACGAGAGCCGGCCCGATGGGCCGGCTCTTTTTGTTTGCAGCGAGCGTAATGCCGGATCGCGTTTGAACAACAGCACCGCTCTCTGAGTTCCCTCCTCCCTTGTGGGGGAGGGGACACACCTTTCTCGGGGCGCTAGATGAGTCTCATTCCAGGCCTCAAGCCGCCTGCCGCAGCGGGGTCCAGGCGAACTCCGGATAGTAACTGTCCATCATCCGGTCGACATAAGCGGTGAGGTTCGGAAATCCTTCGGCGCGACGGCGCAGTGCGGATTCGAAGAACGGCGTCAGGATCCCGGCGAGTGCACCGAAGGCGGTGGCATCGACGCCGCAGGGCTTGTTGCCCATCAGATAGGACTTGTCGCCGAGCTGCACCGAGAGCGCAAACAGCGAGCGCACGGCGAGATCGACGTCGTCATCGGGCGCGTGGCGGCCGAGTCCGGAGAGCAGGTAGTTCTCGGCGACACGGAATTGCGCGTCCTCGCGCAACTTCTCGCGATTGTGCTCCGGCGCGCCGTCGAAGAAATGCGCAGGCCCCTTGGCGAAGTTGACCGGATCGACCCAGCGCGCCCCGACCAGCGCAAAATAAACGTGATGCTCGATCATGCGTTCGAATGCCCAGGCCTGCGCGCGCTCGACGAGCGACAGACCGGCGTCGAAATCGAAGCCGTAGCGGCGCTCGATATGGGCGCGGATGAAAGTGGAATCGGCCACCGCCTCGCCGCCATCGTCGATGAAGGGCAGCTGCCCCTTGGGTGATGCGGGTGGCATCGCCCGCTCCTTCCGGTAGGGCAATCCCGCCATCTTGAGCTGCACCTCCGTCTTGGTGACGAAGGGGCTGATTTCCGGCAGGCCGAAGCCGGCGCCAAAGCCGTAAAGCGTGATCATGAAGGCTCTCCTGAAACGACCGAAAGAGTTGAGGGAACTTAACCGCGGGCTGCTGCCACCATGGTGGCAGCAGCCGTGATATCTTCTGCGAAACGGGCCCCCCGCCAGGCGCGGGCCATGACATGACGGACCAGCGCGTCCGCGGCCTGCACCAGGAAGCGAGCCACCATGGTCGCGAGCGCAAGGCGGAGGTCGAGGACCATGAGATCAAGGGATACGAGGCGGCCGAACGCCCATGCGTACCAAGCTCGGGCTTGCAAACGCGGGACTTGCAAAGGCTGGACCTGTAAAGGCGGGGTCCGCCATAGCGCAGCGGCCGGGCCGAAATGAGTTGGAATGATCATGGACAAATCCTCTTCAGTCGACGTGTTGTCCCGGTATAGAACTCCCCTGCTGCCAACATCCTGTCAGCAGCCGCGCGCCGCCTTCTGAAAAACCACCGACAAGAGATCCGTCATGAGACGCGCCGACCGGCTGTTTCAAATCATCCAGGTGCTGAGGCGCACGCGTAAGCCGCTGACGGCGGACGCCATCGCGGCCGAGCTCGAGACCTCGAAGCGCACGATCTATCGCGACATCGCCACGCTGATCGGCCAGCGCGTGCCGATCCGTGGTGAAGCCGGCATGGGCTACATCCTGGAAAAGGGTTTTGACCTGCCGCCTTTGATGCTGACACCCGACGAAATCGAGGCGGCGGTGCTGGGCGCGCAATGGGTCGCCGGCCATGCCGATCCCGCGCTGGCGCGTGCGGCTGAAGATCTGATGGCCAAGATCGCCGACACTGTCCCTGAGCGCCTGCGTCCGTTCGTGCTGGAGCCGGCAAGCCGGGCCCGACCGAGCTGGAACAGGGAGCCGGACCGCTTGGACATGGCTCGCACGCGCACCCAGATCCACGAAGGCAAGAAGATCATGCTGCGCTATCGCGACGAGCAGGGCCGCGCCAGCGAGCGCATGATCTGGCCGATTTCGATCGGCTATCTCGAAGCCGTGCGCCTGCTCGCGGCCTGGTGCGAGCTGCGCGGCGACTTCCGCAGCTTCCGCACCGACCGCGTGGTCGACGCGAGCTATCCCGACGAGAGATATCCTGAAAGGCGCGACGTGCTGCGCGCGAAATGGCGCCAGAGCCTGGTCTGGGGCCCGCCAAAGGACACGTGACGATGGATGAGAACGCCCCGATCGACCTGTCGAGCTGTTGCCAGAGTTGCGGCGCCTGCTGCGGCTATTCGGCGAACTGGCCGCGCTTCTCGATCGAGAGCGACGAGGAGCTTGCCGCGATTCCCGAAGCGCTCGTCAACGACCGTCAATCCGGCATGCGCTGCGAAGGCGATCGCTGTTCGGCGTTGCAGGGGAACATTGGAAAAGCGACCGCGTGCGGCATCTATGCAGTGCGGCCGGACGTGTGCCGCACCTGCATGCCGGGCGATGCCGAATGCGCGATGGCGCGACGGAAATTCGGGCTGCCGGTGATAGAGGCCGCCGGCGCATGATCCGGAAAAGTGTGCAGCGGTTTTCCGCCGAGATCATACGCCAATAGAGAGCTAGAGCGCGATCGATCGTGCTTTAGGCCGGGACGGCTTCGCCGATCTCGTCGTCGATCTCGTCGTCCAGCGGCGCGAGCACCGAGAGCGGCTTGGTCGACAGCGTGATCGGCTTGCGGCCACCCGACAGCGACGGCGAGGATTTCGCCGCGCCTTCGCGCGCAAGCGCGTAGAGCGTCGAACCGACACGGCCGCCGTTCTCGATCAGGTCGCGCTCGTTACAGCTGCCAGCGATCGCGACCGCCAGCGAGTGCAGATGGCTGCGCCGATAGCAGAACAGCGCCAGCCTGGCGCGCGCGTCAGGGGAAACACTTTCAACCAGCCTCGGCAGGCCACTCTCGCTGGCGCGGTACATCTCGCCAAGGAGTTCGTCGCGGACCGGGCAGGAATCGCCTTCAAAGGTATCGCGGCTTGAAAACATTGCAGTTCTCCCTCGTCTGGGAAGATGCAGTGCAATTCTCTAATGAAAGGTTAACCACGCTGCCCGGTAGTCACCCGGGGGTCCTTGCGCGTGGGCCGCGAATCAAAGGGCTGGGCGGGGATCCAGCCGCGCTATCTGAGCCGATGAGTCAGGCGCGAACGCCTCCACGCGTCATGGCCGGGCTTGTCCCGGCCATCCACGGAAAGCCGAGAGGCGCGAAGAACGTGGATGCCCGGGACAAGCCCGGGCATGACGACCTCTTGTGGATGCCGATGGACGACCACCTACGCGCCGAGGCCGCCAGCGGTCAGTTCGCCGCCATGAAGATGGAGAGGCCGAAGCCAGTCAGATGGTGCAGGGCCTGGTCGACACCGATCAGGGTCCAGAACCAGGGATGCGCAAGATCGACACCGAAATTGGCTGAGACGAGGCCCTTGGCGCGGTCGATCGTGATGTGGATGACGAAGTCGATCAGCGCCACAAACCAGAATTTCGGCGCCACGATCAGGATCAGCGGCAGCGCAACCGCAAGGTGAACCAGGCAGTGCACCAGGAGCGGCAGGGCCCAGCCGTGCTTCTGGTCCTTGCCGTGCGCCATCCAGGCGGTCTGGAGGACGAAATCGGCGATGATGTGCTTGAACGTCAGCAGCAACATCCAACCAATGAGGGCTTCGACCGGAACCGCCGATGACAGAGGTGGAAACGACAAGGCGCCCTCGTTGACGTGACAAGAAGAATTGGAGCGTTCAGCGCAATCTCTTCCTGGACCGGTCAAATCGCCGGGACTTGCGATTTATGACACCTCCCGCGGCGGAATGCAGCCGGGGGGAACCGGAAAATCGCCAACTGTGGCTAACTGGTGATAGGATGACCAATCGCCGGGGCCGAGTTGAGTAAGGTTACCTTCGGCTCGGAATTTGCATTCCGCGGCCTGCGCGCTACCATCGTCAGTAGAGAATATCGTTCTTTTTTCAGACGTTTACGAATTACAGGGCGACCGCAGCGATCACATCCGCAAGCCGCCCGCCACCGGAAGCATAAGGCCAGAGTGCTGCCATGAGTACTGAGGGCCCGACCTCATCGCCGATCGAGCCACCGCCCCGGCGACCCAAGGTGATCAAGACCAATCAGCAGCAGGTCTTCCTCTACGTCGTGCTGACCCTGCTGTTGTCGCTTGCCACCGTCTGGGGCGGCCGCATGCTGGTGCACAATTCGGAGACGCTGACCTTTGCGGTCGGCGCCCCCAACAGCGACGAGGCGCTGTTCGCAGCCAAGCTCGCCGCCGTCCTGAAGAACAACGCCTCGCGCTTCCGGATCAAGATCGTCAACAACGCCGACAACGCCAAGGCGATCGCCCAGTTCGATCGCAAGCAGGCCGACCTCGCGGTGCTGCGCACCGACGCCAAGGTGCCGCTGCGGGCACGCACGCTCGCGATCCTCGAGCACGATATCGTGCTGCTGCTCGGGCCCGGAAACAAGAAGATCAAGTCGCTCGCCGAGCTGAAGAAGAAGAGGGTCGCCGTCGTCGCCGACAACGACTCCGCGCTCGTCTTCGTCCGCGGTATCCTCGACGTTCCGGAGGGTGCGGACGCGGGGAGGATCCGGATGGCGCCACAGGGCGCTACACTCGACAAGCTGTTCGCGCCGGCGAGCGGCTTTGGCGCAGTCGTCGCCATCGTCCACGCCTCGCGGGCGGTGCGGGACAAGGCGTATGAGCAGGTCGCCAGGCGCGGCGGCTTCACGCTGAACGCGATCGACGAGGCGAAAGCGCTGGCGCGCAAGATCCCCGGCATTTCCAGCGAGACGCTGACGGCGGGCACGCTGTCTGCATCGCCGGAAATTCCCGGCGACGATCTCGACACGATCGGGCTCGAATGGTTGCTGGTCGCCCAATCCAGGATGTCGCCGACGGCGGCCGGGGAGCTCGCGCGCACCGTCTACGAGAACAAGTCCGCGCTCGGGCTCGACAGCGGCTTTGCCACTAGGATCGAGCCCGCCTCCGTCGAGAAGGACGCCTTCGTGATGGCGCATCAAGGGGCGGCCGACTACATCAACGACGACACCAAGTCGTTCATGGATAAGTACAGCGACCTGATGTATCTCGGCGCTGCCGCGCTCAGCGTCATCGGCTCGATCTTCGCCGCGATCTACGCCAAGATCACCCGGATCGCGCCGGAGAAGGCCAGCGAGCTGGCCACCGCCATCCTCGACATCGGCGAGCGGATCGAACATGCGCATTCGCTCGACCAGCTCGAATGTCTCCAGGACGAGCTGGAAGGCATTTTACGCGGCGCCGTCATCGGCCTCAGAGACGGCACGATCAGTACCGACGGGCTCGACACCTTCAAGCTCGGCTACGAATTCGTCCGCGACGAGATCGGCATGCGCCGCGACTATCTCAAGCGCCATGCGGGCGCGGGCGAGAAGGCCGCTCAGGATGTGGCCCCTTCCCAGCACGACGAGAGCAATGTCGTGGTGGTGAAGACAGCTCAGAGTGCCTGACCCATCAATTTGAGGACCTACGGCGACGCCTTGCCGGCACGTCTTCGAGCGACCGGGGGCCCTAGGCCGGGAACCGTCCCTGTCCACAACCGTTTGTTCTCGGATCAACCGGAGACCGCGCCATGCGTGCACTCCTCATCATCTTCCTGCTGGGAATGTTGGCCGCGGTTGGCTATTTCGTTTATTCCGCGATGGCGGTCGAGGGCGAGCCGATCCCGACGGAAGGCTACGTGGCGCTGGCGTTGGGGGCCGGTTTTTCCGTTCTTGTCGGCATCGGCTTGATGGTGCTGCTGTTCTTCAGCAGCCGTCGCGGCTACGACGAACCGCCGCATTTCAAGTAGCGGCGCGTGGTCCGGCGGACCGTCGTTGACGGCCTCGAGCCGGGCAGGCACTTTGGCAGCGAGGTTCCAGCCGGGGACCGCAAAGACGAAACTGAGCCGCCTGCTCGCATGTCCAAGCCGCTGATCTCCGCTCTGGCCCAGTTCGCGGCCGCCACGGCCGGCCGCAACATGACCAGGGCGGCCTATGTGGCCGTCGCCGTCGGCGTGCTTGCCATGGTGCTCCTGACGGTCAACCCGGCCTATGAGACGGCACATCGCTGGGTCGACGCCCTGCTTTGGACCTGTCTCGTGTACTTCGTATACGAATGGGTGGTCCGGCTGCGCCATATGACGCGACAGGGGCGCCTTGCACTCTACATGTCCTCCTCCGCCGGGCTGGTCGACGCGGTCGGTGCGTTGGCCGTGCCGGCCGCGCTGATTCTCGGGATCGAGCCCAGGACGGCGTGGCTGCTCAGCGTGCTCTGGGTGCTGAAGGTGGTGCCGGGCATTCCCGGCCTGCGGCAGCTCCGCCGCGTGCTGGTGCTGGAATCGGGGCCGCTGGTCAGCGTGCTCGTGATCTTCCTGATGGTGGTCTTCCTGGCCTCGGTTGCCGAATATTTCCTGGAGCGGGACGTGCAGCCGCAGACGTTCGGCAGCGTGCCGGCCGCGCTGTGGTGGGCCGTCGCAACCCTGACGACGACGGGCTATGGCGACGTGGTGCCGGTGACGCCGCTGGGCCGCATGGTGGCGGCGCTGGTGATGATCTCCGGCCTCGGTGTGTTCGGCCTCTGGACCGGTATTTTGGCGACCGGCTTTGCCGCGGAGACCCGGCGCGACAATTTCCTCAAGACCTGGGAATCCGTCAGCAAGGTGCCGTTCTTTGCAGCGCTTGGACCGGCCGCCATCGCCGACGTCACCCACATGCTGCGCACCATGGAGCTGCCGGCGCGCACCATGATCATCCGCAAGGGTGCGCAGGGCGACTGCATGTATTTCATCGCCGCCGGCGAGGTCGAGGTCGACCTGCCCGGCAAGAAGGTGCGGCTCGGCGATGGCGCCTTCTTCGGCGAGATGGCCTTGCTCGGCAACAATTTGCGCGGCGCCAACGTCTCGACCACCAAGGTGTCGCGGCTTCTTGTGCTCGACCTCGTCGACTTCCGCGTGCTGATGGCGCGGCATCCCGATCTCGCCGAGACCATCGATGCCGAGGCGAAGCGGCGCACGCTCGAAAACAAATAAATGGCGACAAGCAAAATAAATGGAGACAAGAATGTCGGACACAGCCGACGCAGCCACTGGCCCGGTGCTCGAACTCGTTGGCGCACGCGCCACCATCCGCCTCAACCGGCCCAAACATCTCAACCGGCTCCAGGCCGAGGATCTCGGCGAACTGGTCAAACTGTTCGACCGGGTCGAGGCCGATCCTGCTATCCGCGTGCTGGTGCTGACCGGCACGGGGCGCGCCTTCTCCGCCGGCTATGACCTCAATTCCGTTGCCGAGCGCGCGGTCAGTGCGAACGAGCAGCAGAGCGCGGGATCGGCGTTCGAGGTGGTCGTCAACCGGCTGGAGGATCTCGGCGTCCCCACGATCTGCCGGCTCAACGGCGGCGTCTATGGCGGCGCGACCGACCTCGCGCTTGCCTGCGACTTCCGCATCGGCGTCGATACCGCCGAGATGTTCATGCCCGCGGCACGGCTCGGGCTGCATTACTACAGCAGCGGCATCAAGCGTTACGTGACGCGGCTCGGCGTCGACAATGCAAAAAAACTGTTCCTGACCGCGCAAAAGATCAGCGCGCCGGAGATGCTGCGGATCGGCTATCTCACCGACATGGTGGCGTTGGAGTTTCTGGACGAGGAGGTCGACAGGCTCGCTGCGATCCTCGCCGGCAACGCGCCGCAGGCGATGCGCGGCATGAAGCGCGCCATCAACGAATTCGCCCGCGGCGAATTGGACGCGCAAGCCGCCGATCAGCGTCACCGCGACAGCATGCGCGGCGACGAGATCAAGGAAGGCATCAAGGCGTTCGCGGAGAAGCGACCGCCGAAATTCTGATCAAGCCCGCTTCGACCGCATCGCGCGCACCTGCGTGAGCCTGGGATCGCGGGCAAGCGCCTTGTAGTGTTTGCTCTCGATGGGATAGATCGCGATCCGGCCCTTGCTATCGGCATGAACGCCCCAGCCGAAGCGCTTGCCCAGGCTCGACGCCCTCATGCACGCCTGCCCTCGGGAGAAGAACGCTTCGCGGGCCGCCTGCTTCTCCGTTTTCGTCGCCTTCACGGCGAGTTCGCGTCCCGACGCAGAGGTCGCGAAGATCACGTCGTCGGACGTGTATTTGTAAGGCGCCTTGGCGATCATCCCGTATTGCAGGCACGCCACCGTCGGCTTTCCCGCGCGCAGCGGCGGCTCTTCGCCGGTACGCGCAGGACAATCTTCAGCAACCTGGATGAAGGTGTTGAAGCAGTTGGTCGTGTGCACCGGCTTCGTCATCTGCAACCCCGGTTCATTCAACCGCCAGCCGCCGCAGCATGCTGCGCCGCCATCTCAGCGTCCGCTGCGTTGATGCGCTGGAACGCGGGCCGCGAGGTCATGCGTTCGGCATAGCGGACGAACACGTCCTTTTTCGGCACAATGCCGAACATCATGGTCCAGCTGAACGCGACGCCCCACAGCACGTCGGCGCCCGTCATGCGCTCGCCGAGCAGATACGGGCCCTTCGACAGCTGCGCCTCGAGCGCGCCGAGCATGATGTCATAGTCGGCATACGGCGATTGCGTGATCGGTGCCGGCTCGCGCTGCATGAACTTGTCGATCAGGGCCGGCTCGAACGAGGCGCCGTAATAGGCGATCCAGCGCAGATACGGGCCGCGCAGCGGATCGTTCAGCGCGGGTGTCAGCCCCGCCTGCGGAAACAAATCGGCTAGATAGATGGTGATCGCGACCTGCTCGGTCACCAGCGCGTTGCGGTGGTGGATCGCCGGCACCTTGCCGAGCGGGTTGATGGCGAGATAGGCCGGCTGGCGCTGCTCGCCGGCCTTCATGTTGAGGACACGAAGATCATAAGGCGCTCCCAGTTCCTCCAGCAGCACCCGCGTGCCGGTGGCCCGGGTTTGCGGCGAATAATACAGCGTGATGCGGTTCGGATCAGTCATGGCGGTCTCCATCTGCCGGCTGGCGATGGCGTTGTAGCGGACCATACCTGACATCCTGTGTCAGGTATGGTTTAAGGAATCATGCGCGCGAGCCGGATGCTGTCGATCCTCACCACCCTCCAGGCCAAGGGGCAGGTCACCGCGCCCGAGCTCGCGCAGGCCTGCGAAGTCTCGGTGCGCACGATCTACCGCGACATCGACGCGCTCGCGGCGTCCGGCGTCCCCGTCTATGCCGACCGCGGGGCGGAGGGCGGCTATCGCCTGCTCGACGGCTATCGCGTGCGGCTGAACGGTCTGTCGCAGAGCGAGGCGGAAGCGCTGTTTCTGGGGGGATTGCCGGGCCCAGCGGCGGCGTTCGGGCTGGATGCGGCGATGATCGCCGCACAGAACAAGCTGATGGCCGCGCTGCCCGCCAATTTGCGCGAAGACGCCGGACGGATGCAGGAGCGCTTTCACCTCGACGCGCCGGGCTGGTTCGGCGAGGCGGAAGAACCGAAGCATCTGCGCACGATCGCCGCCGCGACCCTGCGCGGGACACTGATCAAGATCCGCTACCAGAGCTGGCGCGCCGAGAAGCAGCGTCGCGTCGCGCCGCTCGGTCTCGTGCTGAAAGGGGGCAGCTGGTATCTCGCAGGTCTGGTCGACGGCAGCGTGCGGACCTATCGCGTCGCGCGCGTGCTCGACTGCACCGCGCTCGACGATCGGTGTGAGCGGCCCGCCGGTTTCGATCTCGCCGGCTATTGGCGGGATGCAACGCTGCGTCTTGAGGCCGAGATGCATCCCAATGTCGCGATCGTTCGGCTGTCGCCCTTCGGCGTGAAACTGCTCGATGCCCTGAGCCAGCCTTACGTCAGGGCGCGTACGCAGCTCGAAGAGACCGCGGATGCGGACGGCTGGCGCATTGCCAGAGTGCCGACCGGCAAGACGTCATGGCATGCCGCCGCCGAATTGTTGCGGCTCGGGCCCGAGGCCGAAGTGCTGGAGCCGGCCGACCTGCGCGAGAAGATGGCCGAGCTGACAGAGGCGATGGCTGTGCGCTATCGCGCGGCGCGGAAAACAGGACGGCGGCGCGACGCGCCGCGACCGACGAAACACTCCTGAAACACGATTCTCCCCGCGCTGCATGAACGCATTCGCGTTTCGGCTCGACCGAGATGCAGGGACACAACAACGGCCCTTACGCCAAACTGGAGAATGAAAATGTTTCGTAAGCTTGCACTTGGTCTGATCGCCGCCGGCTCGCTCGGCGTTGCCGCTCTCGCCCCCACCGCCGCGTCGGCCCACGGCTTCCACCATCACTGGGGTCACGGCTGGGGCTTTGGCGGGGTCTACGTCAACAGCGGCGTCAACAATTGCTATCAGGAGCGCGTCGTCCAGACCCGCCACGGCCTGCGCGTCCGCGTCGTGAACGTCTGCGCATACGGGATCTACTGATATCCCGCATTCACGACAAAGCCCCGATCGCACCGCGATCGGGGCTTTGCGCGTCGATTTTTCTTCCGCTAGCCGGCCTGTCTATGTCGCCGAAACCAGGCCCAGGTCTCGCGCGTCGTCCGGATGTAGCCGCGGCCACGATGGACGATTTCGCCGTCGACGATCCCGTTCAGCTTCGGCAGTGCGTGGAACGGGATCGAGGGATAGGCGTGATGCTCGACATGGTAGGGCATGTTCCACGCGATCCATTTGACGATCGCGCCGGTGTAGGTGGTGCGGGTGTTCTGGAATGCGCTGCGGGTACGCTCGCAGCCGGTGTGCTCGGCGTAGAGATAGGGACGCAGGAAGAACTGCCCAATGATCAACGGCACGATCCAGACCCAGAGCAGCAGCGCCGACGAGAACCACAACGACAGCACGAGCAGCAGCGCATAGAGCGCGACATAGGCGCGCGCCTCGGTGACGATGATGGCGCGCCTGTTCTCGGGGATCCATGGCACGACGACCTTGCCGGTGACGGCATGGCCGAGCATCAGCCACAGGCGGCCGGCGACCTGAAGCACGCCGCTATAGGCGAGCGCGAGCTGCGTGTCGGATTTCGGCTTCACGCCGACGACGAGCTCCGGGTCCCTCTCGGGGTCTTGGGTGTAGCGGTGATGGTCCCAGTGAAACAGGCAATAATATTCGTAGGGCAAGCCGATGATGAAGCCCGAGAGATAGCCGACCACGAGGTTGAGACCGCGACTTTTGAACGCGGTCTTGTGCGCGGTCTCGTGCACGGCCATGAACAGGAAGGCGACGAGATAGCCCTGCACCGCCATCAGCGGCAACGCCCAAAGGATACCCCAGGTCGTCGAGACCCGCCAGATCAGCGCGCCGACCAGTACGACCATGCCGTAATGGCCGAGGCTCTGCACGGCGCCCCTGAGGTTGGACCGCACCGACAGTTCACGCAGCATCGCCGGCGCCAACGGCTTCAGCCGATGGCCGGAGTCTGAAACGGTTGCGTCGCTCATGATCGGATGCCTGCCCTACTTGCCGAGAAGCTCCGCGATCTCGGCCTTGATGAAGGCCCGATCGCGCGGATTGTTGATGGGGTTGCCGGCGCGATGGCCGTGCAGCGACGGGATCGGATGCAGCACCGCAGAGCGCGCATTGACCAGCCGGCCGAGTTCGTCCTCGTTGTCGCGGACGTCGAAATAGCGGTCGGTCGCACCGGGCATCAGCAGCATGTGGGCCGTGATCGCACCGAGCGCGCGATCGAAATCGCCGTTGAATGTGGCGCAGCGACTGATATCTCCGTTCTGCCAGATCCCGATCTGAGCCAGGAGATCGTTGGCATCGCGCCGGGCAAACGCCGCGTCCCATGTGCGGACGAGATAGTCGTCCAACGAGGTGAAGCCTGCTTCGCGCCAGATCTCGTCGCGATAGAAACCGTGCGACATCGCCCAACCCGCGTAGACTCGCCCCATGGCGCGATAGCCTGCGACGGGCTTCTCGGCGAAGCGGCCGTCACGGAAGGCGGGATCGGCGGTCAGCGCGGCCTTCACACTTTCCAGGAAGACGTAATTATAGGGCGCACAACGGGCACTGCCGCAGACGACGGCCGCCCGTTCGACCATATCGGGATGCAGCGCCGCCCAGTGATAGGCCTGCATGCCGCCCATCGACCAGCCATAGACCAAGGCTAGCTTCGAGATGCCGAACCGCTCGGTGAGCAGCCGATGCTGGACCGCGATGGCATCGTGATAGCTCACGATCGGGAACGGCGCGGCGGTATTCGACGGCGAGGACGACAGGCCGTTGCCGAACAGGTTCGGAATCACGATGAAGTAGCGCGTGGGGTCGAGCACGCCGTCGGGGCCGATCAGCCACTCGGTGTCGGTGTGCTGCGCGCTGAACGAGGTCGGATAGAGAATGACATTGTCCTTGTCCGGACCAAGCGTGCCGTAGGTCTTGTAGGCGAGCTTGAGCGAAGGGACGACGGCCCCGGACCGGAGCGTGACGTCGCCGGCCTCGAAGATCTCGTAGTCGCGCCCTGCCGTCATGGACCGAACTCCCGCTCACGCGGCGAGCGCGCCGCGGAAACAGCGATGCATCGATCATGCCGGTCCCGCAGACGCATCGTCGCGTAACGCTTAATAACTGTACTTATAGTCCATTTATTGTGGATCAGCAAGATAAATCCCGTCGCGAGCCGGCTCAGGCGATGGCGGCCAGGTAGCGCGCGACAGAGGCCGCGAAGGCGGCCTTGGCGCCTGCGGCGATGTTGCGGTCCCACCAGGCGCCGTAGATGCGATCGAAGGCCAGCGGCTCGACGGCAGCCGCAATCCGTCGCACTGCGGCGGCATTGAGTGGCATGTAGTTCGGATATGAGTACATGAAGCTGACGAAGCGGCGATCCATCGTGACCTGCGCGATATCGCCGGTGAGCAGCGCGCCCCTGCCGTCCGCACCCCTCGCATGGTGCAGCATGGTGGCGCCGGCGAAGTGACCACCGGTGCGCAGGAGCAGCACATCGTCGGAGATGCGATGGTTTTCGCCGGTCCAGTGCACGATCGACGCATGCGGACGCGTCACCCATTGGCGATCATCGGCGTGCAAATAGACCGGCACCCCGCCGAACGCCTCGCTCCAGTCGGCGAGCGCGCCATAGTAATGCGGATGCGAGATCGCGATCGCCTTCAACCCGCCGAGCGACCGCATATGCGCGATCGCCTCCGGCGTCGCCAGCGGTACGCAGTCCCACATCAGCCAGCCGTCCGCGAGCGGCACCAGCAGCGCCCGCTGGCCGATCGCAAAACTTGGCTCGAGCGCGATGCCGGTCAAGCCGAGATCGTCGCGCCAGGCCAGGCAGTGACGTTCCGAGAGCGCCTCGCGCGTGAGGAAAGTCTGGCCCTTCCAACCGACGTATTGCCGCTCGTCCTCGCAAATCTGACAGGCCGCGGGCGGATTTTCGCCATCCGGGAATTGCGCGCCGCAGGTTTCGCAGGTCCAGAGAGGCATGCCGTACTCCCAACAGAGACAATCCAACGTCAATAAGGAATTGCTGGCCGTAACTGCAAGGCCCGCCTCCGGGCAAGGGCTGGAACCAACCCGATCAGCACTCGTTAATGCCTCGTCCGCGCCAGAACGATTGGCTGAAAGGATTATGTCCCACCCGCCGTATTCCGGCTGAGACGACGTTTTGGTATCGATGACATCGCGGTCCCCCTCCTCGTCTCGTATCTGGCCCCTGTTCGCTCTCAACTTCTTCATGGCCGACATGCAGTCGGGCATCGGCCCTTTCGTCGGCGTCTTCCTCCAGGAGCGCGGCTGGGCGAGCGGGTTGATCGGTACCGCGATGACGATCGGCAATGTCGCGGGCATGCTGATCACCACGCCGATCGGCGGCTTCATCGACGCCAGCCGCAACAAGCGCATGTGGGTCGTGATTCCCGGCATCTGCGTGGTGCTCGCCTCCGCGATCATCCTGATCTCGCAAAATTTCTGGGCGGTGACGTTCTCGCAGATCGCACAATCGCTGGCGAGCGCCGCGATCGTGCCCGCGGTCACCGGCATCACGCTCGGCATCGCCAAGCAGAAGGGCTTCAACGCGCTCAACGGCCGCAACCAGGCCTTCAACCACGCCGGCAACATGGTCGGCGCCGCGCTGTCGGGCTATCTCGGTTACAAGTTCGGCTATGTCTCGGTGTTCGTGCTGGCGGCGGTGTTCGGCGCCATCGCGATCGCCTGTGTGATGATGATTCCGGCCAAGGCGATCGATGATCGCGCCGCGCGCGGCAGCAAGGAGGACGATCCCGACAGCGCGCCGGACGCGTTCACGATGCTGCTCAAGCACCGCGCGCTGCTGGTGCTGGCACTGGCGCTCGCGCTGTTTCATCTCGGCAATGCCGCCATCGTTCCGCTCTATGGCCTGGCGGCGGTCGCCGAGGGCCAGGCCAACGGCCCGAGCTTCGTCGCGACCATCGTGGTGATCGCACAAGGCGTCATGGTCATCACGTCGCTGATCGCAATGAAGGCGGCGAGCAAGCGCAACTACTGGCCCATCATTCTTGTCTCCTTCATGTTCCTGCCCATCCGCGGCGTGCTCGCCTTCTTCGTCACGGGATGGTGGGGCGTCGTACCGATGCAGGTGCTCGACGGCCTGGGCACCGGACTCCAGACGGTTGCCGTCCCCGGCATGGTCGCGCGCTCGCTCAACGGCACCGGCCGCATCAATCTCGGCCAGGGTGCCGTGATCACCGTGCAGGGTGTCGGCGCGAGCCTCAGCCCCGCGCTTGGCGGCTGGATCGCGCAATGGATCGGCTACGGCCCGACATTCCTGCTGCTCGGCGGTTTCGGCCTCGCGTCCATGGCGCTGTGGTTCGCGTTCGGCGCCCACGTGAAGAAGTATTGAGGCGCGAGCTTCACGTGCCAAAATTCTTCTGGATCGCCTTGTCGAGCGTCTCGCCGCCGACGAAGCGCTGGCGTAGCTCGCGCTTGAGCAGCTTGCCGCTCGGGTTCTTGGGCAGGGCATCGACGAAGATGACGCGCTTGGGCACCTTGAAATGCGCCATCTGGCCGGCGCAATGCTTGATGACGGACTCCTCGTCGAGCTTCTCCCCGCTCTTGACCACGACGATCGCAGTCACTGCCTCGATCCAGCGCGGATCGGGCAGGCCTACCACAGCAACCTCCGACACGGCAGGGATGCGGTAGACCATCTCCTCGACCTCGCGGCTCGCGACGTTCTCGCCACCGGTCTTGATCATGTCCTTGACGCGATCGACCACGGTGATGTGGCCCTCGTCATCGACGGTGGCGAGATCGCCGGAGTGAAACCAGCCGCCGGAGAACGCCGCCGCCGTCTTGACCGGATCGTTGTAATAGCCGGAGAGCAGATGCGGCGAGCGGTGCACGATCTCGCCGACTTCGCCGACCTTCACATCCTCCATCGAAGTGTTGACCACGCGGGTCTCGACATTGAGCACGGGCTTGCCCGCCGAGCCGGCCTTGCGCAGTTGGTCCGCAGGACCCAGCACGGTCGCGAGCGGCGCGATCTCGGTCTGGCCGTAGAAATTCCAGAACTTCACGCTGGGCAGGCGGCGCTGGAGCTCGAGCAGCACCTCCACCGGCATGATCGAGGCGCCGTAATAGCCCTTCTGCAAGGTCGACAAATCCGTCTTGTCGAAATTGGGCGAGCGCAGCATCGCGATCCAGATCGTCGGCGGCGCAAAGAACGATGTGATCCTGTGCGCCTGGATCAATGTCAGAATATTGTCGGCCGCAGGCTTGCCCGTGATCACACCGGAGGCGCCGAGATAGATTTGCGGCCCCAGGAACACGTCGAGCTGCGCGCAGTGATAGAGCGGAAGCGCGTGCAGGAATTTGTCGTCCACGCTCATGCCGCCGTCGATGATGCAGCTGACATACTGCCACATCACCGCGTCATGGGTCAGCATCGCGCCTTTGGGCAGCGACTCCGTGCCGCTGGTATAGACGATCTGCGCGAGATCGCGGCTGTCGACGGACGCATCGAGATACGAGCCGTCGGAGCTGAGGAGATCGTCGAAGGTGGTGAGGCTAGCGGGCGCGGTGGCGGGATCCTCACCCGGCAGCCAGATCATCTTCTCGACCGCGCAATCCCTGGCGCTGGCCGCGCGCGCGGGCTCGACGAAATCAGGGCCGGCCGCGAGCAGCTTTGCGCCGGAGCTCTTCAGGATGAAATTGATCTCGTCCGGATTGAGCATGAAGTTGATCGGCACCAGCACCGCACCGATCCGGGCCACCGCGAACCGGAGCGCCGCAAAGGCATGCGAATTGCGCGAGAGCACGGCGAGGCGGTCCCCCTTTTTCACGCCGAGGCCAACCAGGCCACGGCCGAGCCGATTGCAGATCGCGTCCATCTCGGCAAAAGTCCAGCTCACATTGCCGCAGCTCACCCCGAGCTTGCCCGGATCGCGACCCGCCGCACGGCGCAGGAGGTCGCCGATGGAATGCTCGCGGGCCTTCGAGATGGTCGCTGCGGTGTCGCCGGTCATTTCCGTTCCCCTGAATTTTCTCATTGCGTGAGTGCCGCCCTGAGCACAGGTCAGGCCATTGCATTCACGCGCGTCTTGTTCTTTGCAAAAGCGTAGTCGGGGCAACCGGCCGCGTCAAATCAGCCAGCGAGCGCGGCGCCGTTACGCAAGAGTTGACGCTTGAGGGAGGCAAATCTAGCCTCGTGCGCCAACGATAGAGTTTGGGGAAATGCCATGTGCCGGATTATGCGTGCCGCCCTAGCGGCCGGATTGACTGCGTTTGTGATCAGCCCGTCTCTCGCCCAGCAGGCGCCGCTCAAGATCGGCGTGCTCTCCGACTTCTCCTCGGTCTATTCCGACATCGGAGGCCAGGGGAATGTCGAGGCCACCAAAATGGCGATCGAGGATTTCGGCGGGCAGATGTTCGGCAAGCCGATCGACATGGTCAGCGCCGACGTGCTGAACAAGCCCGATGTCGCCTCCACCATCGCGCGAAAGTGGTGGGAGACCGAGGGCGTCGACATGATCATCGACCTGCCGACCTCGGCCACTGCGCTTGCAGTGATGGAGCTGTCGAAGCAGTATGAGAAGATCATGATCGTGACGGATGCGGCAAGCTCCGACATTACCGGAAAGTCCTGCTCGCCCTACACCGCGCACTGGACCTACGACACCTACGCCAACGCGCACACGGTCGGCAGCGCCATCGTCAAGAACGGCGGCGATAGCTGGTTCTTCCTCACGGCGGACTACGTGTTCGGTCATTCAGTCGAGCGCGACACCTCCGACGTGGTGAAGGCGGCCGGCGGAAAGGTGCTCGGCAGCGTCAAGCATCCGCTCAACACCGCGGACTTCTCCTCATTCCTGCTGCAGGCCCAGGCCTCGAAGTCCAAGATCATCGGGCTGGCGAACGGCGGTGGCGACACCATCAATGCGATCAAGCAGGCCGGTGAGTTCGGCATCGTCGCCGGCGGCCAGAACCTGGCTGCGATCGTGATGTTCATCTCCGACGTGCACAGCTTAGGGCTGAAGCTCGCGCAGGGACTGATCATCACCGAGGCCTATTACTGGGACCTCAACGAGAAGACCCGCGCTTTCGGCAAGCGTTTCATGGAGCGCGTCAAGCGCATGCCGACGATGAACCAGGCGGCGACCTACAGCGCGACGCTGCACTACCTGAAGGCGGTGCAGGCCGCTGGCACAAAGGACACCAAGACCGTGATGGCCAAGATGCGCGAGCTGCCGGTGAAGGATGCCTTCACCGACAACGGCAGCTTACGCGAAGACGGCCGCATGGTGCACAGCATGTATCTGTTCCAGGTGAAGAAGCCCGAGGAGTCCAAAGGCCCGTGGGACTATTACAAGCTGCTCGCCGAAGTCCCTGCCGACCAGGCCTTCCGGCCCCTGAAGGACGGCGGCTGCCCTCTTGTGAAGTGAGCCAACAGGACGGACAAGGCGTAGGTTCGCTAGCGCTGTCGGTACAGGCTCAGAGCTTGTGCCCCTTCTGTCGCAGCGCCTCGATGAGGCGCTGCTTCAACTCGTCGGCCGTCTTCTGACCGACGTCCTGACCGATCTGCGCGCTGGCCTGCGCCAGCGCATCCGACTTCTCCAGAAGCTTCTTCCCGGCTGGCTGGACATAGAAAGCCTCGATCTGGCGCAGCTCGTCAATGCTGAAGCTCTGCGCATAGAGAGCGGCGACCTGGTCGATCATTGAGGTGAGGGCCGGGGTGTAGATCTCGGAGCCGGGTGCCGTCACCGCGTCATAATCGCGCTCGATCTCCGGCCTGTCCTGCGCGACCCAGGGCCTCAGCTTGAGCAGGAGCTGCGGCAACAGCGCGCGATACTGATCCGCGATCTTCAAGGTGACCACGAGCTTGCGCGCCGCGCTCATCGCCTCCGGCGAGGGCGCTTGCGCCGATGCACCCGAGATCAGGAGCAGGAGTGTGCCGGCGATCGTCAACACAAGTCTGGACATAAACCCCTCCGTTGGATCTCTCCGCGAAAATGCAGGCCGGCGATACTCAACGACCCGCGGGCGCCACGGCAGACCTGTCCGCAGGCGCGCTTTCCAGGACGGTGTCGGCCTCCTCGATCTCCGTCACCTTCACGAACAGGTTCGGCACCCGTTCGGTCCGGTCGAGCAGCCAGGCGGCTGCGATCATGATGACGATGCCGACGACGGAGACCGCGAGCTGCTCCCAGACGCCCTTGGTGTATTGCGTCAGGATCCAGTGCGCCGAGAACGACAGGAAGACGCCAAGGCAGAAGATCGGCAGCGAATGCTGGCCGCAGAGGATCACAGGGCGCAGCCAGGCCCCGTGCAGGGTCCGCCATTTGCGCGAGATGAGGTGAGTCACCCAGATCGCCAGCGCCAGGAAATGCGTGAAGCGCAGCATGTCGAGGTCGGTCTTGTCGATCGGGTAGATCGCCTTGATCATCCATTTCGGGGTCAGGGCATCGAGCGCGGGGACGTGCCAGGTCATCACGATCAGCAGCGCGAAGGCGAGCCAGGCCGCGGCCAGCGCCATCGCCGCCCTGGACCACACCCATCTCGCGATCTTGTCGATCTGGCCGATGCCGCACCAGGCTGCGAACACGAACATCAGCTGCCAGCAGAACGGGTTGAAGTACCAGTGCGTGCCGGGCGGATAGGAGGCGACGTTCCAGTCGAACCAGCGCGCCAGCACGTAGAGCACCACGGATGCGGCGAGCGTCAGGTTCGGCCGGCGCACCAGGCACCACACGATGAAAGGCGAGGCGAAAACGAGCGTGATGTAGAGCGGCAGCACGTCGAGATTGACCGGCTTGTACTTCAGGAGGATCGCCTGCCCGATCAGCTCGTCCGGATGCGACAGGAAATTGAACACGTTGAACTCGTGCTCGTACATCGGATTGTCGAAGCGGCGCGCGGTGCGGGCGATCTGCGCCGTGAACAGCAGGAACAGCATGATGTGGGCGACGTACATCTCGACCGCGCGCCGCCACAGCCGCTTCAGCGCGGCGAGAAACCAGCCGCCAGCGACGATCGGCCCGTAGATCCAGCCGACCAGATAACCGGAGATGAAGACGAAGAATTCGGCGGCGTCGCTGAAGCCGTAATTGCGCAAGGTCAGCCAAGCCACGACGTCGTGCGGAATGTGGTCGAGGAAGATCATCCACAGACCGATGCCGCGGAAGAGATCGAGTCGCAAATCCCGCTCGACCGGCGCGAGCAGCGCTGACTGGTCCCGTGTGATCATGGCCCCGCCTCGTTCGGTGGGCGTCGCGCCGTCGCGGCGCCGCAAAATCGGATGCTAAAAAATTGAAATCAAAAGTCGCCTGGCCGTGTGGCCAGGGCCGACGGTAGCCGACCTTGCTGCGCGCGCAAGGGCATAGTCATCGGAGCGGGCGGCACAAGCGTGCCGTCCTCCGCGCTGCACCATGAAGGGCCCTTCAAGATAAAGGGCGAAAACAACCCCATGCACAGTAGCTAACTCCTTGCGGCGCCTGCTTAATTTATTTGACGCGTCGGGCAGATTTCGGCCCCGATAGCGGCCCGGCCGCCGCTGCCGTCAGCTGAGCTCGTCACCCGTCGCCTGCATCTCGTTGAGCATCGCCTCGGCCTTGTGGCGCAGCGGCAGCGCGCCGCTCTCGGCGGCGATCGCGATGGTCGCGCGCAGGGCGCTCAGGATCGCCGCCCTGGCCTCCGGATCCGACGGCGGCGTCACCACGGCCTCGCCGAACAGCGCCTCCGCCTCCAGGCCGGAGAACCCCTGTTGCCGCGCGGTGTTGCGCGCTTCGCGCAGCATGTTCTGCGCGGCCTGGACGTCGCCGAGACGGTGGGTGGCGAGCGCCAGGTAGATCGAGCTGCGAAGCACCGCCGAGGTATAGCCGACCGCCTTCGCTTCCTCACGCGCTTCCGTCAGCATGCCGCGCGCCCGGTCAAACAGCCCCTGCTCCAGATAGGCCATGCCGAGATGGCAGGCGAGCACCGGCACGAACAGCCGGATGCCGTGCTTCTGCGCCAGGACAAAACCATTCTCGAGAATGGCCGCGGCCGCCGCCGGCTCGCCGCGGCCGAGCATCAGCCAGCCGCCGCTATAGGCCGCGGCGACGCGGTCGTAGGGGCGGCCGGTCTCCTCCGCGATCGCTGCGGCTTGCTGCTGGAGCTGCTCGGCGGCATCGATCTGGCCCATCACCGTGTGAGTGACGCTGTTCATCATGCAGCAAAGCAGGAGCAAAGATCGTGGGGTCGTGCCGATCGGAGCACTCGCGGTCAGACCCGCAAGGTGGACGCGGGCGGTGGCCAGCATCTTCTCGGCGCGATCGTAGCGGCCGGAAAGAAAATAGGCCTGCCCGAGACTGTATTGCGCGAGATTACGCCAAGCGGGATTTCCCGAGCTTTCCGCCAGATGCACCACATCTTCCCCGATTGTGACAGCTTCAACCGGCGTTCCATAGAAATTCTGGGCACCCGCTCTCATGGTCATGGCCGCGACCTTGCGTTCAATATCGCCAATCGCATCGGCTCGCCGTTCGGCCTCGCTCCCCAAATCCAGGGCTTCGGCGACACGCCCCGACCCGGCAAAGGCCAATCGCGCCTCCATCCGCAGGTCGATGGCGTCCGTTTCGCGCGCGTGCGTCACCGGGATCTTGTCGAGAGAACCCATCGCGATCTCGAAATAATCGACCGCTTCGGCAAAGGCCGAGCGCACCAGACATTTTCGAGCCGCGCTCCTGCCATGCTGAAAAGCCTTCCGCCAATCCTTCGCTCGGGTCGCGTGATAGCAGAGCGTATCCGGACCGTCGGTCCACGCCTCGTCGGTCTCGAGAGCCGCCAGAATGCTGGCATGGACGCTTTCCCGCACCTTCTCGACCATCGAATCGTAGGTCACCTGCCTGACCATCTCGTGCCGGAACTCGAGCGAATCCTCCAACTCACTGTCGATCCTGACGAGCAACTCGGCCCGGTCGAGCGCGGTGAGGCAATCCTGCAGGACGTCTTCCGGCACGGCCGCTACTCTTCGCAGTGTGGCCTGGTCGGCCCGGGGTCCAAGCGCCGCGGCGATCTGGAGAAGCGATCGTTCCTGTCGTGACACACGATCCAGCCGCGCCGCGATCACACCCTGAATGCTGCTGGGGATGCCGAGTTCGTCCACAGGACGCGCAAGGGAAAGGTCGCCCCACTGGCCAAGAAGCATGCCGCTGTCCTTCAAACTGCGGCAGACCTCCTCAATGAACAGCGGAACGTTGGCCGTATGAGAGATGATCCGATTCTTCAGGTCTTCGTTGGTCGTGGCGGGACCAAGCATGTCCGCGAGCATGGCCAGCCCCGAATTGTCATCGAGAGGCCGCATCGCCACGATTTCCGCGCGGCAGCTCGCGATCCACACCGGCATTCCATTGGGCCGCGTCGTCAGCAGCACAAGCAAATCAGGGCATTGCAGCCCCGAAAGGGTCGCGACGACCGCATCGCTGGCCCGATCCATCCAGTGCAGGTCCTCAATCAAAAGGATCGTACGCTGACGACGGGCGACGCTCTCGATGATCGCACAGCTTGCGTCTGAAATCGCACGACCGCGCGCGTGAGGCTCCAATTCATCCCATTGCGGATCGGAAACCGGCAAATCCAGGATCGCGTCGAGAGCCCGCTGTTGCACCACCGGCAATTCGTCTCTGGGATCATCCGTCTTGGTCTGATCTCTTGCTGACGTATCGAGGATCGAGAGCAACAGGCGCTTGAGCGCGCTGTACGGCGCACCCTGGAGATTTGGGCTGCACTCGACATCGATCAGCCGCCAGCCGCCAGCCCGGAGGTCCTGCGCGAATTCATGCGCAAGCCGAGACTTGCCAATGCCGGCGTCACCCATCAGCAGAACCGTCTGCCGGCCGGCAGCAACCCTATCCGCAGCGCGCCACAACAACGCCCGCTCCGTCGTGCGGTCGACGAATCTGGAAACGCTCCGCGCACGTCGGACCCGCCAGCTCGACAGATCACTCGCACCCATCACCCGGTAGACAGGCAGGGGCTCGCCGAAACCACGGAGCGCCTTGCGGCCAAGGAATTCAAAGCGGACGTGTCCGTCCGCCAGCTCCTGGCAGGCTTCGGAGACATAGATCTGGTTCGCCTCGGCTGCCGTCTCCAGCCGAGCCGCGAGGTGCTGGGCTGCGCCGCCGATCTCGTAGACCTTGGAAAATTCGCTCGCGACCATGTAGGCCACCACATGACCCGAGTGCAGGCCGACCCGGACTTGAAGTCCTGGATCGCCCAGACTGCCAACACGCCGGACCAGCTCGATGGCCGCGTGGCAGGCTAAGGGCGCGTGGTTGTCGTCGGCGATCGGGGCGCCGAAGACGGCGGCCAACCCGTCACCCAACTCCTTGCTGACGATGCCGCCGAACTGGCGCACCGCGCCTCTCATCGCCGCAAGAGCAGGCTCGAGGCGCGACACCGCCGCCTCCGGCTCCAGTTCGGCAACAAGACCTGTGGAATCGACGACGTCGGCACGCAGAATCGTCACAAAGCGTCGTTCGCTGTCGGGGTCGACGGGCTGGCGCACCGCCGCTCCGCATTTGGAGCACCAGCGGTCGCCCGGACCAATCGCCGACTGACAAGCGAAGCAATGCATTCCAGCGCCTTCAACCACTGCCTCGGCAGCCTCACCCCAATCCCCGCGAGGCGTTCGACCCAACAATACCTATAGGAAAGTGCATGGCAATTGGGCTTGCGACATAGGCGACGTTACGGGATGGAGGCTCTCTGGACGAAATACATTCCTGAGTGGTAGCGTTGAGGGCGCACAACAAACAGCGTGATCGGCCGTAGCGTGACGCGTATTTTCGGCCACCGCACCAGAGATTTTGACAAACAGACATATGAAGGAAAGAGGCGATGGCCGGACTGGTATATAGCGGCAAGGCATTTCGAGACTTGATGAATAGCAATTACTATCCTTTGGCGAACATGAAGAAGAGCGTCGCGAAGCTCAAGGAGTCCGAGGACATCGACCTGCCGACCTTGGAATACGGCCAGTACCATTTGATTCTGAACCCGGCATCGAACTGGCCGCAGGGCAGCGCCAAGTACTGGCACAAGGAAAAGGGCCGGGCCCGCGTCGACCTCAGCACCCAGCCGAACACAGTCCCCCTGTCCAGGGATGAGCCGGGCGTCATTCCGCTGACGCGATGCGATCTGCTCGATGCCTGCGTCCGGAAATGCTTCAACTCCGAGCCGCCAATCCCGATGAAGACGAAGATCATCACCCACGAAGCCAGCGACGCTTTCGCGCACCGGCACGAGATCCGGCTGGAGTGGGACTACAAGAAGGGCTCGGACAAGCCGACGCTGCTCAATCTGACGATGGTCTGTCCGCACAGATCCTGACGCATTCTGTAGTACGCAAGACGCATCACGCCCGCGCGACTGGCGCGGGCGTAATGTTTGCTTCCGATCGCCGTTCGCCCCAAGGGGGCAGCCCTCGCGCTTGCCAAGACCGTGCTGTCGAAGGAAGCAGCACTGCCAAGACGCTGGTCCTATCCACCGCCTCCAAAAAACCGGTTCAGCTCGTACGCAGTCTGCTGCGGAAGCTCCTCCGGGAAGAAGTGCCCGCCATCAAGCGGCTTTCCGTCGATGTCATCTGCCCACGCCCGCCAGAGCCCCAAGGGGCCGCCCTCGCTCGCATACCACGCGTTGAGGGGGCCGCGACCGCTCCAGAGCACGAGCACAGGGCAGTCAATTCGGCGGCCGGAACGACGGTCCGCCACATCGTGCGCGTGATCGAGTGTCGCGGCCGCACGATATTCCTCGCAGATCGCGTGAACATGCGCCTCATCGCTCAACGCGTCGATATAGGCTGCTCGCACCGCCGGACTGAAGCTGCCGGCCGAAGACCCCCAGCCATGCAGCGCATTGTCGATGATGGCGTCGGGGGCTGCCGACAATAACCGCTCGGGAAGAGGTTCAGGCTGCGCAAGCAACGACCACGGCCAATAGCCGACCGTCAGGTTCTTGTCGGCGCGCTCCCAGGCGTCGGCAATAGGAACGACATCCAGGACGGCAAGCCGCTGCACGCGTTCGCGGTGATCAAGCGCGAGCCGAAAGGCGACACGGCCGCCACGATCATGGCCCGCGACCGAGAAACGGTCGAAGCCGAGTTTCGTCATGACGGACACCATGTCGTTTGCCATTGCTCGTTTTGCATATGGCGCATGGTCCGGACTGGAGGGAGGACAATCGCTCCGGCCATATCCGCGAAGATCGGCGCAGACCACGGTGAAGTTTTGCGCGAGCAACGGCGCAACGTCTCGCCACATCAGATGCGTCTGCGGAAATCCGTGCAACAGGAGAACGGCCGGCCCCGAACCGGCCCGACGGATGAAGATCCGGGCCTCGTCCGCCTGAACATCGGCGGCGTCGAAATCCTCGAACTGCATTGGCCCTCTCCTTCCGAACGACGGCAAGCCAACAAGCGAGCACCGGACGGGCCCGGTGTCCTCGTGTTGACGCCCGGCGCCATCCTGGGTTCCTTCCCGGATGGCATGCTCTGGGCTGATCGCGCTTACGCTTGGCAGCTCCACCGACGGCGACGGGACGCGCTTCGGCATGGTCCGAACGAACCCAAGCTCAGCCAAGCAGGACATGCATGATCGAGGACGCCCCAAAACAAAAAATGGCGCGCGCAAGGCGTGCCATTTCCTTCTGTAAACCAACAAATTCAGCGAAGGCCGCCGGCGACGTGAAGCGTCTCGCCCGTGACGTAGGATGCGTCGTCCGAAGCGAAGAAGGCCACCGCGGCAGCGATCTCCTCGACCTTGCCGACTCGGCCAAGCGGAGTGGTGGATTCGATCCAGTTTCGCATGTCGCCCTCGTGCAGGCCGGCGGACACGACCCCCTCGGTGACGATCATGCCGGGATTGACGGCGTTGACGCGGATCTTGCGCGGCGCCAGTTCCTTGGCCAGCACGGCGGAGATCGCATCCACCGATGCTTTGGTGGCGGAGTAGACGGCGCCGTTCGGCGGCGCGAGAGTCGACGCCGCGGAGCTGATGTTGATGATGCTTCCGCCATTGGCGTTGAAGTGCCGCGCCGCCTCTCCTGAGACCAGGAGGAGGCCCAGCACATTGAGATCGAACTGCTTGTGGAAATGCTCCGGCGTGATGGCCTCGAGCGGCGCGAACTCGTAAACGCCCGCGTTGTTGACGAGGATGTCGATCGCACCGAGCGCCTTCACGGTTTCCGCGACTACACTTTTCACGTCCTTGGCATCGGCCAGATTGCCGTGGACCGCGACGGCTTTGCCACCCTTGGCGACAATGGCGGCGACGACGCGGTCGGCGGCCTGCTTGCTGGAGCTGTAGTTGACGGCGACCGCCGCGCCCTCGGCCGCGAGCCGCGCGGCGATTTCGGCACCGATGCCTTTGGATGCGCCGGTCACGAGCGCAACTTTTCCTTCGAGTCTCTTGGTCATCACATTCTCCATCATCCGGCGCGACGCCGATATTCAATAGTTCAATATTAGTGAACTATTGAATGAGTTCAAGGGAGGTGCTATATTTTGTGCATGGTGCAGTTCGTTCACCCATCGCGGAGCGAGATTTCACTGGCTGGGGTGCTGGGAGCGCTCGCGGACCCTATGCGGCTGCGGATCGTCAAAAGCCTGGCCGCACAGAGTGATTGCATGTCGTGCACCGAGGCGGCGCCCTGCCCTGACATGGCGAAGTCGACTCTGTCGAACCATTTTCGCATCCTGCGCGAGGCCGGCCTGATCCGGACCTCAAAGCAAGGCGTCCAGCACCGCAATGTCCTACGCGAGGAGGACATCAATGCGCGGTTTCCGAAGCTGCTGAAAATGATCCTTAGCTATCCGGAGTGAGCCGTTCCCCACTCTTGCGCAAGGTGCGACCGACGTTTCCACCGGAGCGCGGCCAAAACAAAAATGGCCCGCGTGAAGCGGGCCATTTTCGGATCGGGACCGGTAAGGTCCGAACTTGGTTGCGGGGATAGGATTTGAACCTATGACCTTCAGGTTATGAGTATGAATTTCACAGTTTTCTGGACTTATCCCAAGGCTCCGCACTTTACCTAAGTCACTCAAAATACTAGTGAACCCCGGTATCGTGATTTCCCGAGATATCCTGCCATTCCCGTCTCGGTGGCGACTCGGTGGCGATTCTGGAGGTCCTTGTGCCGATACTGAAACTGACGCGGAGAACGATTGAGGCAATCGAACCGGTGGACAAGCCGACCATCTTTTACGACAGCGAGCTGACCGGGTTTTGCCTCAAGGTCCTTCCCTCCGGCGTCCAGAGATGGTGCGTCGAGTACCGCAGTGGCGCGGGAGGTCGGAGCGTCGGCAAGACGCGGATGGTGCTCGGATCCACCACAAGCATGACCCCGGACCAGGCGCGCGCTACAGCCAAATCGACGCTTGCCGCTGTGGCGCTCGGACAGGATCCCGCCCGCAAGCGCTCGACCGAGCGCGCCATGCCGACCTTCGCCGACTTCGGCGAGCGCTATCTCAGCGAGGAGGCCGAGACAAAGCTCAAGCCGCGCACGGTCGTGAATTACCGCATCTATCTGCGTAAGCACGCCGCTCCTCTCCTCGGGACCCGCAAGCTCGATGCGCTCGACGGCGCCGACGTTTCTAAGATGCACCGGAAGATCGGCAAGGAGACGCCAATGTCGTGATCCTGAATCCATGCCGTACGGGCAAGAAAGGCGGGCTGCTTCGGTTCGCGCTCTTCGCTTACGTCGAGGTTCAGGTTCTTGGCGATCTCAAATCCGCTCTCCCGCAACAACCAGCGGAAAGGGACGAGTGTTGCGCCCTAGGCGGGCACGGGGACGGGCGTGCGTTCGATGTGCTTATGGGGTGGACTCCAATCCGCGTAATTGAGCCGAACCTTGAGGGTTATTCCATGTTCCGAAAGGAAGGTCGCCCGCTCCTTGATGCAAGGCGGCTTCCGGTCATCCTCCAGATCGTGAATCCATTCGCCGCGGCATCGGGCCTCGGCTGCGTCGTTCCGATTTTCCGCGATCGCCTTGAGGACCACGCAGGACTGGTTGTTGATGGGGTCAGTGCATACTCGGCCATCCCATTTCGTGTCCTGCCACGGCACACGAATAGACAGATGCGTCACCGCTGGTCCCTGCATGCATACCCCCCGGTTGTGCGCTCTCCGTTAGCCAACCATCTGCCGCTAGGCCTTGAGTTTCAATCAGTTTCGGCAGGGACCCTAACCTTGAGAGGACAGGTCCAGCTGTCGATGAGATCCGGTGTACCCGGTCGTATTGACCTTGGCACAAGAAGGCATGCGTCGCTCAAGCCGGCGCAGTGTCCGACACTATATTTCGGTCCGAGTGTAGGGAGAAGACTCTCTACCATCCTGGGCTGCCAATAACCGGATCTGTCGCGAAAGGTGGAGATCGGTACATAAGCCTATATGGCGTCGGCGACGGTCGGCACCCAATTTCAGCTCCGTGGCGACTCGGTGGCGATTCTCGGCAAACGAAAAGCCGCCCTTTCGAGCGGCTTTTCTATTTTTACGTGCTATTTCAAGCACTTGCTTGGTTGCGGGGATAGGATTTGAACCTATGACCTTCAGGTTATGAGCCTGACGAGCTACCGGGCTGCTCCACCCCGCGTTAACCGTTGCTTTGCCTTCGTGAAAGCGCCGGGGACGGTGAATGAAGGGCCGGCGCTGTTCGCGTGGCTTGCTTCGTCCGTCCCGAAGGCTTCCTTGGAAGGCAACCCCGGGCAAAGCCCGTTGGGTGCGGGCGGTATGTACCAACCCGGGGTGCCTTTGGAAAGGGCTGCGAGAACGTTTTTTTCGACTTTATGACAGCGCGGTGGACGAATTTGCGGCCTATTTGGCCGGCCCTTGCCAGAAGTTCCACAAGGGGCCAGCTTGCGGCAACAAAACCAGGCGGAAACGCCACTTAATGGGGGAGAACGCCATGGACCACGCCTTGGATCGCCCCTCAGATCGCCCCCCGCCGAGCGCCCCGCTTCGGGGCCTCGAAGACGCCTTCCATGCCATGGTCGAGCGGTCGCGGGCCGAGCCGGCGCCTGGCCTCGCCGAGCGGCTCGACCGCCTGGCGCGGTTGCGCACTGTCGTCGCCGACAACGAGGAGCGCTTCCGGCAGGCGATCTCGGCCGATTTCGGTCACCGCTGCGCGGTCGAGACCAATATCGCCGAGACCATGATGGTGTTCTCCGAGATCCGTCATGCCACCAAGCACCTCAAGAGCTGGATGGCGCCGCAGCGCGTTTCGACGGCGCTGCAATTCCTGCCCGCGCGCAACCGGCTGATGCCGCAGCCGCTCGGCGTCGTCGGCATCATCGCGCCCTGGAATTATCCGCTGCAGCTGACGCTCGCGCCCGCGATCGGCGCGCTCGCCGCCGGCAACCGCGTCATTATCAAGCCGAGCGAGCTTGTGCCGCACTTCTCATCGCTGCTGAAGGAGACGGTCGCCGAGCGGTTCGACGCTGCGGAATTGCTCGTCACCGGCATCGAAGACGAGGTCGCAAAGGCCTTCGCGCATCTGCCGTTCGATCATCTCGTGTTCACCGGCTCGACCCGGGTGGGGCGGCTGGTGGCGGAGGCCGCGGGGCGTAACCTCACGCCCGTCACGCTCGAGCTCGGCGGCAAGTCGCCTGTTATCATCGACGCCTCGGCTGATCTCGAAGAGGCCGCCGAGCGCATCGCCTACGGCAAGCTGCTCAATGCCGGGCAGACCTGCATCGCGCCCGACTATGTGCTGGTGCCCGAGCGCGCGTTGCAGGCCTTTGCCGAAAAAGTTCGCGCGCAGATGCGACGCATGTTCGGCACCGACCCCTCGAACAAGGACTACACCTCCGTGATCTCCGACCGGCATTATGCGCGGCTGGAAAATCTCGTCTCCGATGCGGCACGTCGCGGCGCAAAGATCCTGCAGCCGGCGAAGCCGGACGATCCCAACTGGAAGGCGCACCGCAAATTCCCGCCGACGCTGATCGTGGGCGCGAGCGAAGACATGGCGGCCATGCAGGAGGAGATTTTCGGCCCCGTGCTCCCCGTGCTCGGCTATCGCGACCCGGCCGACGCCATCGCCTTCGTCAACGCCCGCGACCGGCCGCTGGCGTTGTACTGGTTCGGCAAGGACCGCGTTGCGCGCGACGAGGTGCTGGCGCGCACCGTCTCCGGCGGCGTCACGGTCAACGACTGTCTGTTCCACTTCGCGCAAATCAACCAGCCGATGGGCGGCGTCGGCGCATCCGGCACCGGCGCCTATCACGGCGAATGGGGCTTTCGCACGTTCGGCAAGCTGAAGCCGGTGTTCTACCGCTCGAAATTCAACCGCCTCGCCGACCTCTATCCGCCTTATGGCGGCAAGATCGCGCGGCTGGAGAAGATGATGCGATTCGTGTCGTAGGTTTCAGCACCTGTCATTGCGAGCGCAGCGAAGCAATCCAGAATCCCTCCGCGGCAAAGGTCTGGATTGCTTCGCTTGCGCTCGCAATGACGGAAAGAATGAATGCAGGGGGAAACATCAGTGACGGACACATTCGATTTCGTCGTCGTGGGCGCGGGCTCCGGCGGCTGCGCGGTGGCGGGGCGGCTGTCGGAGGATGCGGGGACATCCGTGGCGCTGCTCGATGCCGGCGGTCGGAACGACAATTGGCGGATCACCACGCCGTTCGGACTGGCTTTGCCATACAAGGCGGCGAACTGGGGTTTCGATACCGTGCCGCAGAAGGGATTGAACGGCCGGATCGGCTATCAACCGCGCGGCAAGGGACTCGGCGGATCCTCGGCGATCAACGCCATGGTCTATATCCGCGGCAACAAATGGGACTACGACCACTGGGCCTCGCTCGGCAATGCCGGCTGGTCATATGCCGACGTGCTGCCCTATTTCAACCGCTCGGAGAACAACGCCGATTTCGACGGCGCCTATCATGGCAAGGGCGGCCCGCTGCATGTCAACAGACTGCGCGCGGACAATCCGATCCACGACATCTTCCATCAGGCCGCCCGCGAGGCGCAGTTCCGCATCCGCGAGGACTTCAATGAAGAGGATCACGAAGGGCTCGGCAGCTACCAGGTGACCCAGCACAATGGTGAGCGCTGGAGCGCGGCGCGCGCCTATCTGCATCCCCACATGGACAAGCGCGCCAATCTGCGTGTCGAGACGCAGGCGCATGCCACGCGCATCCTGTTCGAAAGTGGGCGCGCGGTCGGCATCGAATATGTCCAGGGCAAGCAGACAAAGAAGCTACGCGCCCGTCGCGAGGTGATCCTCGCCTCCGGCGCCTTCCAGTCACCGCAATTGCTGATGCTGTCGGGCATAGGCGACGGCAAGGCGCTTGCCGCCCACGGGATCGACGTCGTGCATCATTTGCCGGGCGTAGGACGCAATCTGCAGGATCATCCGGATTTCGTGTTCGTCTACGCCTCCGACTATCCACACTTCGTCCATTCGTCGCTCGGCCGGCTACCATCCCTGCTCCGCGCCATCCAACGATACCGCCGGGAGCGGCGCGGCCTGATGACCACCAATTTCGCCGAGTGTGGCGGCTTCCTGAAGACCCGGGCCGACCTCGATGTGCCCGACATCCAGCTGCACTTCATCATCGCGACGCTCGACGACCACGGCCGCAAGAAGCACAAGGAGGCGGGCTTCTCGTGCCATGTCTGCCTGTTGCGGCCGAAGAGCCGTGGCAGCGTCTGGCTGAAAAGCGCCGATCCGCTGGCAGCGCCGCTGATCGATCCGAATTTCTTGGGCGAGGCGGAGGATCTCGAGACGATGGTCGCGGGCTTCAAGACGACGCGAAGGCTGATGGAGACGCCCGCGATGCGCGCGTTGCAGAAGAAGGACATGTTCACGTCCGATGTGAGAACGGACGACGATATCCGCGCCATCCTGCGCGCGCGTGTCGACACCGTCTATCACCCCGTCGGCACCTGCAAGATGGGCACCGACGCGATGGCCGTGGTCGATCCGGCGCTGAAGGTGCACGGCGTGGAAGGTCTGCGCGTCGTCGACGCCTCGATCATGCCGACACTGATCGGCGGCAACACCAATGCGCCGGCGATCATGATCGGCGAGAAGGCGGCGGATATGATCAGGGGCGAGATGCGGTGACTCTACCTCGTCGTCCCGGCCTAGTGCGCAATTGCGCATGGGGGGCCGGGACGATAGCAGCTTCTCAATTCAGCAAGAACCCGCCGTCCACCGTCACCACACTGCCCGTCATGTACCGCGAGGCCTTCGAGGCCAGCAGCAGGATCGCGCCGTCGAGATCGGACTCGGCGCCGATGCGGCGCTGGGGAATGCGCTTGGTCAGGCGCTCGCCCGGCGGCGTCGCCCAGAACGCGTGGTTCATCTCGGTGTCGATGTAGCCGGGTGCCAGCGCGTTGACGCGGATGTTCTGCCCCGCAAGCTCCAGCGCCATCGCTTTGGTCGCCTGGATGATGCCGGCCTTGGAGATCGCGTAAGGCGACACCGCCTTCAGCACGCCGGTGCCGAGCAAGGAGGCGATGTTGACGATGTTGCCTGCCTGCTTGCTCGCGATCATGCGGCGCGCGATCTCGGTCGCGAGGAAATAGGCGCCCTTGAGATTGGCGCCCATCACCGCGTCCCAATCGGCCTCGGTCTGCTCGGTCGCGAGCTTTTCGATCGCGATGCCAGCATTGTTGATCAGCACCGTGACCGGGCCGAGCGCGGCTTCCGTGGCATCGAGGGCCCTGGCGATCGATGCGATGTCGGTGACGTCGAGCGCGACGGCGGCGGCGCGGCCGCCCTTGCCGCGGATCTCGTCTTCCAGGCTCTTCAGCTTGTCGGTCTGCCGCGCCGCGAGCGCGACGGCCGCGCCATGTGCCGCCAACACCCGGACAAATTGCCGCCCCAAGCCCTGGCTCGCACCTGTGACGAGGATGGTTTCTCGACTGACGTCGAATAGGTCTGACATTGGGCGCGTCCCTGAGCTTTGGGGTCATCGGTTTTGGCCATCAATACAGACGATTTTAACGATCTGAAACCGGAATGATCGGTTCTGCGTTCACTCGTTCCATGGCAGGCTCCCGCGCATGAACAGTTTCGATCTCGCCGTCTATGCGGCGCTCGCCATCGCGATCGGCTTCGGTTTCAGGACCGGCCTGCTCGGCAGCGCCATGACGATCCTGGCCTATCTCCTCGCCGCCCCCATCGCGGTTGCGCTGATGCCGCTGATCGTCCCGCAGGTCGCGGGCAATCCGAATGCGCCGCTGCTGCAGAACTGGATCTGGTTCTTCGGCATCTTCGTGGTGGTCGGCATGCTGTTTGGACATCTCGGCCGGCTGGCGCTGAGCGACACGATACGCGACGCCGGCATCGGCGACCGCCTCGGCGGCGCCGCGCTCGGCGCCATCAGGGTCGGCCTCGTCGCCACCACCTTGGTGCTGGTGTTCGACCAGATCGTGCCGGCCAACCGGCAGCCGCCGTTCCTCGCCGGTTCGCATCTGCGGCCGCTGTTCTCGACGGTCGGCCAGATGGGCTTCAAGTCGCTGCCGCCGGAGGCGGCCTCCGCGATCGACCGTCTCAAGCAGGAGCGGCGCATCTGATGAGGCGCATTTGCATCGCCGCGCAAGCGTGCATGCATTTTGATGCGAGCCAATCCCTTATCAGCGGCGCCAAGGTTGGCTAGAATAGCGGCTCTAAAACCTGCCTGACATTACGGGAGTGAAACAGTGGATCTTGGGATCAAAGGCCGCCGCGCCATCGTCTGCGCATCCAGCAAAGGCCTCGGACGCGCCTGCGCCATCTCGCTGGCCGAGGCCGGCGTTCACGTCACGCTGACCGCGCGCGGCGCCGAGGCCCTGAAGAAGACGGCCGACGACATCCGCAAAGCCTATCCTGATGTGACCGTCACCGAGATCGTCGGCGACATCACGACGCCGGCGGGCCGCGAGGCCGTGCTCAAGGCCTGCCCCGAGCCGGACATCCTGATCAACAATGCCGGCGGACCTCCGCCCGGCGATTTCCGCAACTGGACCCGCGACGACTGGATTAAGGCGATCGATGCCAACATGCTGACCCCGATCGAGCTGATCAAGTCGACGGTGGACGGCATGATGGCCCGCAAGTTCGGCCGCATCGTCAACATCACCTCAGCGGCGGTGAAGGCGCCGATCGACATCCTCGGTCTCTCCAACGGCGCGCGCGCCGGCCTCACCGGATTCATTGCCGGCCTGTCGCGCAAGACCGTGATCAACAACGTCACCATCAACGGCCTGCTGCCGGGCCCGTTTGAGACCGATCGCCTGCGCAGCACCGCGAAGGGGGAATCCGAGAAGCGCGGCATCACGCCGGACCAGGTTCTGGCCGAGCGCGCCAAGCTCAATCCCGCGGGCCGCTTCGGCGATCCCGAGGAGTTCGGCTATGCCTGCGCATTCCTGTGCGGCGCCAAGGCCGGCTTCATCACCGGGCAGAACCTTCTGCTCGATGGCGGTGCCTTCCCGGGAACGCTGTGAGGGCGGTCTGGTACGAGGAGACAGGACCGGCGGCGGACGTCCTCACCTATGGTGAGATGGCCACGCCGGTCGCAGGTCCAGGCGAAGTTCGTATTCGCCTGGAAGCCTCCGGCGTCAATCCGGCCGATGTCGGCCGGCGCGGGGGCGGCTATCGCGCCAAGGAATTTTCGCGCGTCATTCCGAACAGCGATGGCGCGGGCTTTATCGACCAGATCGGCGATGGCGCGACGCGGTTCAAGATCGGCGACAGGGTCTGGCTGTTCAACGGCCAGCGTAACGGCCGCGCCTTTGGCACCGCGGCCGAATATATCGCGCTTGCCGAGCATCTGGTGACGCCGTTGCCGGACAATCTCTCTTTTGCGGAAGGCGCGACGCTGGGCATTCCCGCAATGACGGCGTGGTGCTCCCTGTTTGCGGACGGGCCGATCGTCGGCAAGTCGGTGCTGGTCACCGGCGGCGCGGGTGCAGTCGGACATTACGCCGTGCAACTCGCGAAATGGGGCGGCGCGCAGGTGATCGCGACCGTCAGCTCGGCGATAAAAGGCGAGCATGCGCGACAAGCCGGTGCCGATCTCGTGGTCAATTACAGGGACGAAGATGTCGTTGCCAAGGCCATGGCCTTCACCGGCGGACGCGGGGTCGACCAATTGGTCGATGTCGATTTCGGCGGCAACATCGCGACGACCCTGAAGTTGATGGCCATGAATTCGACAATCGCGGTCTACGCCACGAACGGCAACCGCACGCCGACCGTGCCGATGCGCGAGCTGATGGAGAAGTGCATCACGCTCCGCTCGCTCGTCTTGTTCGCGCTGCCGCCGGCGCTGCTTGCGGCGGCGCAGGCCGACATCTCGAAATGGCTGGCAGCGGGGCCGCGAATCCACAATGTCGCGGCGCAGTTTGCGCTGTCGGAGACGGCGCAGGCCCATGTCGCCGTCGAGAAAGGCGACAAGCTCGGCACCGTGGTGGTCGACTGCGCGCGCTGATATCGGCCGGAATCACCGCTGCTTGGTGATCTCGTCTTCGTCCCGCTGGCTTGGAGCGGATGAATCGGCCACCAGGTCTCCGTCGGTCCAGTCGACGCCGAATTCATCGAGCCCGTCGGCGAGCAGATCGCCCAGCATCGGCTCACCGAGCAGATAATGCGCCGTCTCGCGCCGGGGACTGCGATACTCCGCGCGTGCCTCCACGGCGCGTGCGCGCAAATCGTCCCAATCGTCGATCGTGCCGTCGCCGCGGCCGAGCCAGGTCAGCGCGACGAGATCGATCTGCTCGTCCTCGTTCATGGCCACGATGAAACTTCCGAGTTCGTTGACGACCGGATCGGAGCCGTCATCCTCGAGGACGTCGACCGCATCGTCATCAGTCGCATTCGAGCCGGAATCCGGATCGGAATCCGCCTGCTTGACGTCGAATTCACGCGCCTTTTCGATGATGAAGGCGACCTTCTCCGCGGAAATCGCAAGCTCTGGCATGGCTGGCCCTTTGTCTTTCCCTGGGTTCCCGCGATAACGCCGCACGGCGTCAGATGATCCATTGCGCCTGAGGGCGAAACTGCGCATGTTCCCCCGCAAAGCAAGAACATCAAACAAGAACATGGGGATGCGCCGGATGCAGTGGAAAGTCGGCAGGGTCAAGATCACCAAACTCGTCGAGATGGAGACGGTGGGTTCAACCCGCTTCATCCTCCCGGCAGCAACCAACGATGAAATCCGGAAGCTGCCCTGGCTGATCCCGCATTTCGCCACGGAAGAAGGCCGGCTGAAAATGTCGATCCATTCGCTGGTGCTCGAAACTCCTTCGCGCCGCATCGTGGTCGATACCGGACTTGGCAACGACAAGCAGGGCCGCAACGTCCCGACCTGGAACAATCGCACCACACCATTCCTGGAGACGATGATTGCGGCGGGCTTTCCGCCCGACAGCATCGATACCGTGCTGTGCACGCATCTTCATGTCGATCATGTCGGCTGGAACACGAAATGGGTCGACGGCAAATGGGTGCCGAGCTTCCCCAACGCGCGCTACGTCTTCGGCAAGACCGAATACCAGCACTGGCGCGACCACTCCACCGAGCCGGACAAGCAGGCCGTGTTTGTCGATTCCGTGAAGCCGATCGTCGATGCCGGCCGGGCGGAGTTGGTCGCGAGCGACCACCGGCTCAGCGAGGAGATCAGCATGATCCCAACCCCCGGCCACAGCCCCGGGCATATGAGCGTTCTGATCCGGTCGGACGGCGAGCAGGGACTGCTGACGGGCGACGTCGCCCATCATCCCTGCCAGATGGCGCATCTCGGCTGGTCCTCGAACGCGGATTCCGATCAGAGCCAATCTGCCGCGACGCGGCGCGAATTGTTCGGCCGGTTTGCCGACACCCCGACGCTGGTGATCGGCGGGCACTTTTCGGCCGGGCACATCAAGCGGGATGGGGACGCATTCAGGTTCGAGGCGCTGGCCTAGTCTCGTGCCCCGGACGAACCTCCCGAATCGAGAGGGCTGCAATGCGCCCTCTTTGAGCGGTTGAATTTCCCGCCGCCCTGTTCCATGAAGCTGTTTAACCGATCGGTCCATTCCAGGGAGAAACGAGAATGAAGCTTGTTCGTTATGGCGAGAAGGGTGCGGAAAAGCCCGGCCTGATCGACAAATCCGGCCAGTTGCGGGACCTATCGGCGCATGTGAAGGACCTGACCGGCGAGGCCTATTCGCCCGAGAGCCTGAAGAAGCTGGCGGCGCTCGATCCCGCCTCGCTGCCCGCCGTCTCCGGCAAGCCGCGGTTCGGCGCCCCCGTTACCGGCATGTCGAAATTCGTGGCGATCGGCCTCAACTACAGCGACCACGCCAAGGAGACCGGCGCGGAGATCCCGAGCGAGCCGATCATTTTCATGAAGGCCAACACCTCGCTGTCCGGCCCGAACGACGCCATCGAGAAGCCGCGCGGCTCGACCAAGCTCGACTGGGAGGTCGAGATCGCCGCGATCATCGGCACCCGCGCAAAATACGTTTCGGAAGCCGACGCGCTCAACCACGTCGCCGGCTACTGCGTCTGCAACGACGTCTCCGAGCGCGCCTTCCAGATCGAGCGCCTGGGTCAGTGGACCAAGGGCAAGTCGCACGACACGTTCGGCCCGCTCGGCCCCTGGCTCGCCACCAAGGACGAGATCAAGGACGTGCAGAACCTGCCGATGTGGCTCGACGTGAACGGCCAGCGCCGTCAGACCGGCTCGACCAAGACTATGATCTTCTCGATGGCCAAGTGCATCTCCTATGTCTCGCAGTTCATGACGCTGCTGCCGGGCGACATCATCACGACAGGCACCCCGCCCGGCGTCGGCCTCGGCATGAAGCCGCCGACCTTCCTCAATGTCGGCGACGTCATCACGCTCGGCATCGAGGGTCTTGGCGAGCAGCGCCAGGAGATCGTCGCGGCGTAAGCCTCGGCCAGCGCACACTCGTCGTCATGCCCGGGCTTGTCCCGGGCATCCACGTCTCACAGTCTAGCCACGCGGAAGCGCGTGGATGGCCGGGTCAAGCCCGGCCATGACGGACGAGACACCATTTGCTCAAGACCGATCGCAGGGAATTGTCCCATGAAGCTCACCTTCTCCCCCGCCTCGCCCTTTGCCCGCAAGGTGCGCATCGCCGCGATCGAGCTCGGGCTGATCGACAAGATCGAACTCACGCCGGCGAGCGTCGCGCCCGGCACGGCCAACGAGGACTATTCACGCATCACGCCGCTGAAAAAGCTGCCGGTGCTGATCACCAATGACGGCGACGTCATCCTGGACTCGTATGTCATCGTCGAATACCTCAACGAGATGGCCGGCGGCAGCCTGATCCCCGATTACGGTCCGCGGCGCTGGAAGGCCAAGACCAATCATTCCCTGATCAACGGCATGCTCGATTCCATGCTGCTGTGCCGCTACGAGAAGATGGTGCGACCGCAGGGCCTGCAATGGCAGGCGTGGTCGGACGACCATTGGAATCGGGCCTGGACCGGCATGGCGCGCTTCGAGAACATGCCCGATGTCCTCAACGGTCCGTTCGACATCTCGCAGATCGGCCTCGTCTGCGTGCTCGGCTATGCCGACTTCCGCTTCGCCGATTGCGGCTGGCGCAAGGCCTATCCGAAGCTCGATGCCTTCCATCAAAAGATGCTCGAGCGGCCCTCCGTGAAGATCTCGGTGCCGCCGGCGGCGTAAAGCGCGGGAGTTCATATGAGCCTGAAATACGCGGTCGGCGATCTCACCATCCATCGCATCATCGAGCAGGAAACCTCGTTCGTCCCGGCGCTGGAGATGTTGCCGGGGCTGACACCGGAGCTGCTGGCCGAGAACCGCGCGTGGATGAGGGAGGCGAAAGCCTTGGATGACGGCGACACATTGATGCTGTGCTTCCAGTCCTATGTGATCAAGACGCCGCACCACACCATTCTGGTCGACAGCTGCATCGGCAACGACAAGCCGCGGCCGCAGCGCCCGAAATGGAACATGAAGACCGACGACACCTATCTGCGCGGACTCAACGCTGCCGGATTCTCGCCTGACGACATCGACTTCGTGATGTGCACGCATCTGCATGTCGATCACGTCGGCTGGAACACGCGTCTGGAGAACGGCCGCTGGGTGCCGACCTTCCCGAAAGCGCGCTACGTCTTCGCCAAGCAGGAGTTCGATCATTGGACCGAGCAGAACGCGAAGGCGGAGGTGCCGCCCTTCGCCGACAGCGTGCTGCCGGTGGTCGAGGCCAAACGCCACGAGCTTGTCGGCAACGATCACCAGATCGGCGATCACGTCCGCATCCTGCCGACGCCGGGCCACACGCCGGGCCATATCGCCATCACGATGGGCCACGGCAAGGACGACGCCGTGTTCTCCGGCGACCTCATGCACTCACCGATCCAGACGCTCTATCCGGAGCTGTCGGTCAAGTTCGACCTCGATCAAGCCAGGGCGGCAACGACGCGCCGCAGCTTCCTGGAACGCTATTGCGACACCGACACGCTGTGCTGCACCGCGCATTTCCCGTCGCCGTCCGTTGGGAAGATCCGGCGCAAGGGCAGTGGCTTCGTATGCGCGGCGGTGTAGTCGAATGGCGCAATCGTAGGGTGGGCAAAGCGAAGCGTGCCCACCATGCCAAACGCGTTGTAGAATGATGGTAGGCACGGCGCGCGAAGCGCGCCTTTGCCCTCCTTACGATTCCACCCGTGTGGAGAAAGCAAATGACAATGCTCCCCGACATCCCGCTCCCCGCCGGCATCCGCTCACGCTATGTCGACGATATCAACGGCCTGCGCATGCATGTGCTGGAGGCCGGCTTCGAGACCAAGGGGCGGCCCTGCACCCTGCTGCTGCACGGCTTTCCCGAGCTTGCCTTCTCCTGGCGAAAGGTGATGCCGGCGCTGAGCTCGGCTGGCTATCACGTGATCGCGCCGGACCAGCGCGGCTATGGCCGGACGACGGGATGGAGCGCGGAGTATGACGGCGATCTCGCGCCCTTTTCGCTCTTCAACCTGGTGCGGGATGCGCTCGGGCTGGTGTCGGCGTTCGGCTACAGGCAAGTCGACGTGGTCGGACATGATTTCGGCAGCCCAGTCGCGGCCTGGTGCGCGCTGATGCGGCCCGACGTATTTCGTTCGGTGACGATGATGAGCGCGCCATTCGGCGGAGCGCCGCCGCTGCCGTTCAACACGGTCGACACGCCGGTAAAGCCAGCGGCCGAAGACCCCGTGCATCGCGAGCTCGCCGCCTTGCCGCGTCCACGCAAGCATTATCAATGGTACTATGCGACACGCCCGGCCAATGCCGACATGCACCGCGCGCCACAGGGCGTGCATGATTTCCTGCGCGCCTACTATCATCACAAGAGCGCGGACTGGACCGACAACAAGCCATATCCGCTGAAATCCTGGTCGGCGAACGAGCTTGCGAAGCTGCCGACCTATTATGTGATGGACCTGAACGAGACCATGGCCGAGACGGTCGCGAAGGAGATGCCCTCGCAGGCCGCAATCGCCGCCAATCAATGGCTGCCCGACCGCGAGCTCGGCTACTACAGCGCCGAATATGGCCGCACTGGATTCCAGGGCGGCCTGCAATGGTACCGCTGCGGCACATCGGGCGCATTCAACAGCCAGCTCCAATTGCTGGCCGGCCGCAACATCGACATCCCCTCCTGCTTCATCTCGGGCAAGCAGGATTGGGGCACCTATCAGCGTCCCGGCGTATTCGAGGCCATGCAGGCGCGGGCCTGCACGAAGCTGCTGGGCTGCCACCTCGTCGATGGCGCCGGTCACTGGGTGCAGCAGGAGCAGCCGGCCGAGGTGAGCCGCCTGCTGCTCGATTTCCTGGCGAAGAGCCGCGGCGTGGTTTGACCCGGTAACCCAAGCGCCCTATATAGTTTAGAATTATTCTAAACTAATCAGACAGGGCCGCCGTGAAGAATTTTGCCGATCTGACCGAGCGCGAGGTGCTTGCGGTCGCAATCTCCTCCGAGGAGGAGGACAGCCGCATCTACATGAGCTTCGCCGAAGACTTGAAGGAGCGCTATCCGGACTCCGCCAAGATCTTCGAACAGATGGCCGAGGAAGAGCGCGGCCATCGCCACATGCTGCTGGAAATGTACGAGCAGCGCTTCGGTCCGCATTTGCCCCCGATCCGCCGCGAGGACGTCAAAGGCTTCCTGCGCCGCCGTCCGGTCTGGCTCACCAAAAACCTGTCGCTCGACACCATCCGCAAGGAGGTCGAGACAATGGAATTGCAGGCCGAGCGCTTTTACGTGAAGGCCGCTGAACAGGCGCAGGATGTCGGCGTGCGCCGCCTGCTCGGCGATCTGGCCGAGGCCGAGAAGGGCCACGAAGAGGTGGCGGCGAAGCTGACGGATCGGATCCTGAGTTCAGACGTGCGCGCCGAGGAAGACCGCACCAACCGGCGCATGTTCGTGCTGCAATATGTGCAGCCAGGTCTCGCCGGCCTGATGGACGGCTCCGTCTCGACGCTGGCGCCGCTGTTTGCGGCTGCCTTCGCCACGCATCAGAATTGGCAAACATTTCTGGTCGGCCTCGCCGCCTCGATCGGTGCCGGCATCAGCATGGGCTTTGCGGAAGCGCTGTCCGATGACGGCTCGCTGACCGGGCGTGGTTCGCCCTGGCTGCGCGGTCTCACCTGCGGCTTGATGACGACGCTAGGCGGGCTTGGGCACACCCTGCCCTATCTCGTGCCCGATAGCTGGGCCAACGCATTCTGGATCGCGACGGGAATCGCCGGAATTGTCGTGTTCTTCGAATTGTGGGCGATCGCCTTCATCCGCGCGCGCTACATGGACACGCCGTTCCTCCAGGCCGTGTTCCAGATCGTGCTCGGCGGCGCGATCGTGCTGGCGGTGGGGATATTGATCGGAGCGGCGTAGGACGCCTTCATGCCCCGGCTTGACCGGGCATCCAGCACGCCGCGACCTGTCCGTGTCCAATCGGCGCCGGTGGAATACTGGATCGCCCGGTCAAGCCGGGCGATGACTGCGAGTGGTTGCTTGGCTCACCGCGTTCCGTCTTGCTCAGATGTCAATCGCGATCAAACGGCGGTTGCGGTGCTGGGCCAAACTGCGCATCATTGTTCCACGCTAAGAACAGGAGATGCGGGATGGCCAAATCCGAATGGAGCTTCAAGAGCGCGGTCGAGCTGTCGGCGGCACTGACGGCCAAGAAGGTTTCCGCGGTCGAGCTCACGCAGGATGCGATCGACCGCATCGAACGGCACGACAGCAAGGTCAACGCGATCTGCGTCCGGGATTTCGACCGTGCGCTGGACGCCGCACGCGAGGCAGACGCCGCATTGGCGCGCGGCGAGCGAAAGCCGCTGCTCGGTCTCCCCATCACTGTGAAAGAATCCTACAACATCGCCGGCCTGCCCACGACCTGGGGCTGGACGCCGCAGAAAGATTTCAAGCCGGCGGAGGACGCGCTGTCGATCGCCCGGGTCAAGGAGGCCGGTGGCGTCATCCTCGGCAAGACCAACGTCCCCGTGGGCTTGGCGGATTGGCAGAGCTACAACGAGATCTACGGCACGACGAACAATCCGTTCGATCTCGGCCGCACGCCGGGTGGCTCGTCGGGCGGCTCGTCTGCGGCGCTCGCGGCAGGCTACGGACCACTCTCGCTTGGGTCCGACATCGGCGGCTCGTTGCGCGTGCCCGCCTTCCATTGCGGGGTCTATGCGCATAAGCCGACCTACAATCTCTGTCCAACGCGTGGCCACACGCCGCCGCCCTTTCCAGCCATCCCGATGGAGCGCGATATGGCGGTGATCGGTCCGATGGCGCGGAGCGCAGTCGACCTGCCCCTGCTCCTGGACGTGATGGCAGGCCCCGATCCGTTGGACCTGGGCATCGGATACAAGCTCGCGCTGCCGGAGGCGCGACACCGCGCGCTGAAGGATTTCCGGGTGCTGGTGATCGACAGCCATCCGCTGCTGCCTGCGAATGCAGATATTCGCGGCGCGATCGAAAAACTGGCGGGGCAATTGACGGGCACGGGCGCGCGCGTCGCGCGCGAAAGTCCGCTGTTTCCGGACTTCACGGAGGCTTCTCGCCTCTACATGCGCATGCTGATGAGCTTCCTCGGCGCCTTCCTTCCGCCGGACAATCTCGCGCGCGCGCGTGCCGGTGCAGCGCAGCTCTCACCCGACGACAAGAGTCTCGCTGCCGAACGGCTGCGTGGTATCACCAGCACGCATCAGGCCTGGGTATTCGACGAGGGCGCCCGCGCCGGCCTGCGCGCGCAATGGCGGCAATTGTTCAAGACATTCGATGCGGTGATCTGTCCGATCATGCCCACGCCGGCCTATCCGCATGATCATTCGCCGGAGCAGGAAAAGCGCCGAATCAACATCGATGGCAAGGACCACGCCTATCCGGACCAGCTTGCGTGGCCCGGCATCGCCACGCTGACGGGCCTGCCGGCAACGGCTGTTCCACTCGGCCTATCGAAGGACGGCCTGCCGGTCGGCGTGCAAATCATCGGGCCCTTCCTCGAGGACCACACGCCGTTGAAGCTCGCCGAGCTGATCGAACGCGAGTTCGGCGGGTTCGTGCCGCCGCCCTTGTTCAATGACTGAGAGAAACCCCATGAGCAACGACCTCGAACAGCTCACCGCGCTCAACCGCGACTATGTGGCCTCGGTGCAGAATTGCGACGTCAAGCGCTTCGACGAGATTTTGGCGCCGGAGTTCTACTGCTCCAATCCCGACAAGACGCTGGTCGATCGCGAGGCCTTCCTGAAGCAGACGGCGCGGCCGATTGCGATCCGAAACCTCAGAGAGCACGACGTCATCATCCGTATCATGGGTGATTTCGCCATCATCCACGCGGCAACGAGCTACACCAATGCGGACGGCCAGCAGGCCACCGGGCGCTATACCGATTGCTGGGCGAAGACGAACGGGACGTGGCTGGCGGTGTCGGCGCACGTGTCGCGGTAAAGAGCGCGTCACACCACACATTCTCCGGCACAGCCAGATATTCGGGAGGCCGCGAGCTCACCGCTCCAGATTCTTCAGCAGCAATTTCAGCGCTGTCGCTGCAAAGGTCTGCATATTGGCCAAGCGGTCGTTGCTGCCCGTCTCAAGCGTCATCACCTCGACTGCGGGCCTGGCGACCGCCATGCAGCTGTGGCCCGCCGCATCGCCGTAGCGATTGCCGGTGGGACCGGACGCCCCGGTCTCCGACAGGCCCCAATCGCAGTTGAAACGGCTGCGCATCTGCCCGGCCAGCAATTGCGCGTAGGGCTCCGAGGAGGAACGAAAGCCCTTCATTCCTTCGTCCGAAATATCCATCAGCACGCGCCTGGCATCGCGAGTGTAGACCACGGCCCCGCCGAGGAAATAAGCGGACGCGCCGGGCACCGCGAGAAGGCTGGCCGAGATCAGGCCGCCGGTCGAGGATTCCGCAACAGCAATGGTCTGTTTGCGCGCGATCAGCTTCGCTGCGACCTGTTCCGCAATGCCGACGAGCTCTTTCATTCCTTGACCCCTTATTGCTTCGCAACCGAGCTCGGCCTTTCTAGCATATGACAGCGCCGTTGGCCGAGTTGCAGCCAACGGGCAGGCCTGCTTGAATGGCGGCCAAAGGGCGGAGCGGCCAAGCTCTGCCCGCGGGAAAGACGCGACGAGGAAACGTGAAGGACACGTCATGGCGTCCCTGATCGCCGGCGGAGTGGATTGCGATGTGCATCCGGCCGTGCCGCATCTGACCAGCCTGCTGCCGTACCTGAACGAGTATTGGCGCGATCAGGTGACGACGCGCGGCATGGTCGATCTCATCTCGCAATCCTACCCGCAGAACTCGCCGATCACGGCGCGGCCCGACTGGCGCCCCGAAAGCGGCAAGCCGGGTGAAAGCCTGGCGGACATGCAGCGCCATGTGCTCGATCCCTTCCAGCTCTCGCACGCCATCTGCAATCCGCTCTACGGCGTGCAGATGGTGTTTTCAGAGGATCTGCAGGCCGCCTTCTGCCGCGCGCTGAACGACTGGCTCGTGAAGGAATGGCTCGATCGCGATCCGCGGCTGCGCGGCTCGATCGTGATCCCCACCCAAAGCGTCGAGAAGGCCGTCGCCGAGATCGAGCGCTGTGCGACGGACCGCCGCTTCGTGCAGGTGCTGATGCTCGTGATGGGCGATACGCCGCTCGGCAAGCGCGCGCTCTGGCCGATCTACGAGGCGGCGGAACGGCTGGAATTACCGATCGGCATTCATGCCGGTTCCGCCTATCACAATCCGCCGACCGCCGTGGGCTGGGGTTCCTACCACATCGAGGATTATGCCGGTCAGGCCCAGGCGTTCCAGACCCAGCTCACCAGCCTGATCGTCGAGGGCGTGTTCGTCAAATATCCGCGGCTGAAGATGGTGATGCTTGAATCCGGGGTGTCCTGGATCTCCCCATTTCTATGGCGCCTGCACAAGTTCTGGCGTGGGGTGCGGATGGAGACGCCGTGGGTTGATCGCGCGCCGCTGGACATTGTGCGCAGCAACATCCGCTTCTCGTTGCAGCCATTCGATGCACCGCCGGATGAGGCGACATTAATTCGCCTGTTTGATCATATGCAGTCCGACGAATTGGTCGTATTCTCCACCGACTATCCGCACTGGCAGTTCGACGGCCAGGAGGCGCTGCCCGCAGGTCTCACCCCCGATCTCGTGCGCAAGATCATGATCGATAATCCGCATGCGACCTATCCCCGCCTGACTTAGCCGCTGCCAAAGGAGGCAAGGCGATGAATATTCAGTTCCGCGAAAGCTCCGAAGCCGCTTCCCCACTGGCCGTCAAAACCGCGATCGCGGACTGCGACATCCATCCGGCACGCGCGACCCGCGCCGAGCTCTATCCCTACCTGGCCAAACGCTGGCAGCATCATCTCGAAGTGTACGGCGTCCATGCCTATCAGGGCATGATGGAAGGCCCGCCCTATCCGAAGGCCCAGCCCAACGCCTCGCGCCGCGACGCCTATCCGCCGGAAGGCGGGCCGCAGGGCTCCTCGCTGTCCTTCATGCAGAAGCAGCTGCTCGATCCCAACAACGTGCAGCTCGGCGTGCTCAATCCGCTCAACACCGGGCAAGGCATCCGCAATCACGAGCTTTCGGCGGCCTTGTGCTCGGCGATCAACGACTGGCAGATCGACAAATGGACCAGCAAGGACAAGCGGCTGAAGGCGTCCATCGTCGTCGGCAATGAGGACGGGCTGTCAGCCGCCGCGGAAATCCGCGAGCGTGCCGGCGACAAGAATTTCGTGCAGGTGCTGCTGCTCAGCCGCAATGTCGAGCCGCTCGGCCAGCGTCGCTACTGGCCTATCTATCAGGCTGCGGAAGAGGCCGGCCTTCCCGTCGGCGTCCACGCCTTCGGCTTCGGCGGCAACCCCATCACGCCGTCGGGCTGGCCCTCCTATTACATCGAGGAGATGGTCGGCCACTCGCAGTGCCAGCAATCGGCGCTCGCAAGCCTCGTGCTGGAGGGCGTGTTCGAGCGCTTCCCGAAGTTGAAGATGGTGATGATCGAGGCCGGCTTCGGCTGGGCGCCGTCGCTAGCATGGCGGCTCGACAAAGTCTGGCAGCGCCTGCGCAGCGAGGTGCCGCATGTCAAGCGGCCGCCGTCCGAATATATCCGCGAGCAGGTGTGGTGGACGACGCAGCCGATGGAGGATCCGGAGCGGCGCGAGGATCTGTTCGATGTCATCAAGTGGATCGGCTGGGACCGGCTACTGTTCGCGACCGACTATCCGCACTGGGATTACGACGAGCCGTCGCGCGTGCTGCCCGCGGGCGTCAGCGACGACGACCGCGAGGCCTTCTATCTCGGCAATGCGAAGAAGCTGTACGGGATCAGTTGATGGCGCGGCATGTGATTGCCGCGGTCGACGAGCTTCCGCCCGGCACGCGAAAATTTCTGGAGATCGACGGACGGCCGATCGCAATCTTCAACATCAAGGGTGAATATTTCGGCCTGATGAACCGCTGCCCGCATCAGGGCGCTGCGCTGTGCGAGGGACCCTTGATCGGGCTCGCGCAATCGAAGGATCCGGGCGAGATCGAATATACCAAGCTCGGCGAGATCATTCGCTGCCCCTGGCATGGCTGGGAGTTCGACATCCGCACCGGCCAGTCCTACTGCGACCCTCGCCGCTTCCGCGTGAAGGCCTACCCGGCCCATGTCGAGCCGGGTGCAAGCGTGGTGAAGGGGCCGTATGTCGCCGAGACGATACCCGTGAAGATCGAGAGCGACTACGTCGTGGTGGAGCTGTAGCGAGAAGCAGGTTGCGCGGACATGCGCCGGCACGATTTCAGGCCTTATTCCGCGTTGCCGCGATCATCCACTCACGGAATGCGGCGAGCTTCGGCGCTTCGCGGCGCCCCTCCGGCGCGACCAGGTAGAAGCCCGCATCGGCCGGCAGCGCGATCTTGAAGGGGACCACTAGTCGCCCCTTGGCGATGTCGTCCTGGACATAGGAGGTCCGCCCCATCGCCACGCCGATGCCGTCGATCGCGGCCTGGATGGTCATGAAGATCATGTCGAAGGTGATGCCGGGCTGCCTGGCGATGTCGGCCGGCAGACCCGCCGCCGTCAACCACAGCCGCCAGTCGTCGCTGTTGGCGTTGGAGGTGTGCAGCAGCATGTGGCTCTTGAGGTCCTCGGGACAGCGCAACGGCTTGTCGCCACGCAGCAGAGACGGGCTGCAGACCGGAAACAGCTCGTCCGCCATCAGCCAGTCGGCGCGCAAGCCCGGCCACTGGCCGCGCCCGTAGCGGATCGCGGCATCGACATTGTCGCGCTGGAAGTCGACGAGGCTGGTGGAGGTCGTGATACGGACGTCGATGCCGGGATGGTGCTCCTGGAAATCGGTCAGCCGCGGCAGCAGCCATTTTGCGGCGAGCGAAGCCAGCGTCGAGACCGTCAGCACCTTGTCATCGTCCTTGCGCAGCAGCCGATCGGTGGCAAGCCGGAGGTCGTTGAAGGCGGCGCGGACGCCCGGCAGATAGTCGCGCGCCTCGGCCGTCAGCGCCAGCGCGCGGTTCTGCCGGACGAACAGGCGGATGCCGAGCTCCTCCTCGAGCCTGCGGATCTGGTGGCTGATCGCGGTCTGGGTCACGTTCAGCTCGGACGCCGCCAGCGTGAAGCTGAGATGGCGCGCGGCGGCCTCAAAGGCCCGCAATCCATTCAGGGAGGGCAATCTGGCAGTCATCTGGCAGCAGGATACATGACGTTATTTCATGCGAAAGAGTACAAATTGTCGTTTGTCGCAGTGCACCCGGAAGCAGATATTAGCGGTCAACTTAGCTCCAGGAGCTGGCAATGTCTACTTTGACCCAGAATTCGATGACAAATCATCATGCGCCAGGGCTGATCCACCAGATCGGCGAGACGCTTCACGTTTGGCACGAGCGTTACCGGACCCGGCGTGAGCTCACCAACTGGTCCGCGCGCGACCTTCAGGACGTCGGACTGTCCTGGAGCGATGTCGCCTACGAGGCCGACAAACCCTTCTGGCGGGCCTGATTGGCCGCCAGGCCGGCGCCGCCTGACTGTGGGGGCGCCGGCGGTCCCTTTCCCCTTTGGTCCCCTTGGGGGCGCGTGTCATGAGCACCCTTCGCCTGGAAGATCTGAAGCAATATTCGGACACGCTGCGCACGCGACACGGCGAGGCGCTGCGCGTTCGTTTCGTCGAGCCGCGCGACACCGAGGAGCTCCAGCACTATTTTCGCTCGCTCTCGACGCGGTCCCGATACAACCGCTTCTTCGGCGCGATCAGCGAACTGCCGCAGGGCCTGCTGCACGAATTCCTTCAAATCGGCGAGCGCGAACGTTTTACCGTGGTGGCGACCATGATGGTCGACGGCTTCGAGACCATCGTCGCCGAAGCGCGCTATGCGCTGCATGCCGAAACCGCGACGCTTGAATTCGGTCTGTCGGTTGCCGACCGCTGGCAGGGCCACGGCATCGCCACCGTGCTGATGAAGAATCTTGAATGCCGCGCGGCCGCGCTCGGCGCCGACCACATGTTCGGCGACACGCTGCGCTCCAACGCCGCCATGATCTCGGTCGCGCGTAAATCGGACTTCGCCTTCGTCAACCATCCGGACGACTGGAAGCTAGTGCGCTTCGACAAGGAGATCTCCGTCGCACCGAAAGACATTCCCTGCGCGAGCTGGCGCCTCGTCGCTCTTTCCCGTCAGGCCGATAGCCCCTCAGCCTCGGCCTGACACCACTCGAGCCCGGCCTGGCGAAAACCAGAGCCGGGCATTTTTGCGCCGCTACTTCCCCGTGAACACCGCCTTGCGTTTCTCGATGAAGGCCTGCACCGCTTCCTTGTGATCGGCGGTCGTGGTCAGGCGAACCAGACGTTCGGCCTCGTGGTCGCGCGCGGTCTCGAAGTCGAACAGCAGGGCCTCGTCGAGATTGTCCTTCATGTAGCGCAACGCGAGGCGCGGACCTTCAGCGAGGGATTTTGCCAGTGCAAAGGCCTCCGCCTGCAATTTGTCATCGGGCACCACGCGGTTGACGAGGCCGATGGCCTCGCACCTGACAGCATCGACCCGATCGCCGGTGAACAGCAGCTCGCGCGCCCGCGCGGTGCCGACGAGGCGCGTCAACAGCCACGCGATGCCATAGTCGCCGGACAGCGCGATGCGCGCATAGCCGGTGGCCACGAAGGCCGATTGCGCGGCAATGCGGATATCGCAGGCCATGGCGATGGCGAGCCCCGCGCCGACCGCCGGCCCCGGCAGCGCCGCGATGGTCGGCTTGCGCACCGACACCAGCGCGCCGGTGAGCAGGCGCTGCCGCTCCTGGAGATCGGCGACCTTGTCGTCAAAGGACATCTCCAGCTTCTTCGGGTCGCGATGCGCGCCCATGCCCTTGACGTTGCCGCCGGCGCAGAACGCTTCGCCGGCGCCGGTGATCAGCAGCGCGCCGACATCGGGGTTCTCGCCGCAGGAGCGGATCATCGTACGCAGCGCCGGGGTCAGCGCGTCCGACAGCGAGTTGCGCGCCTCGGGCCGGTTCAGCGTGATCAATGCGACGCGATCGCGGATCACGCAGAGGAGTTCACTGGTGCCGGTATCGATGGTGGTTTCCGTGGACATGATTCCCGCCCTTGTAGGATGGGCAAAGCGAAGCGTGCCCACCAATTGCTGTTTCGTCGTTGATAGTGGGCACGGCGCTATGCGCCTTTGCCCACCCTACGGCAGCTTGCCTCAAAACTTCTCCACCCAGGGCCGCAGCTCCAGCTCCCAGCTCCAGGCGCTGCGCGGCTGCTGCAACACGTTCCAGTAGCTCTCCGCGATGGCATCGGGATCGAGCATTGAATCCGGCTTCTCCGGCGCTTCCGTGCGCGCTGCGCTCCTGATGCCGCCATCGATCACGAAATGGGCGACATGGATGCCTTGCGGCGACAATTCGCGCGCCATGCTCTGCGCGAGCCCGCGCAGTGCGAACTTGCCCATCGCGAACGGCGCGGACTGCGCATAGCCCTTGACGCTTGCCGAAGCGCCGGTGAACAGGATCGCGCCGTGCTGGTTCGGCAGCATGCGCCTGGCCGCTTGCTGCGCCACCAGGAAGCCGCCATAGGCACTGACCGCAATGGCGTTCGCCACGTCGGCCGGAACGAGATCGACGAACGGCCCGCGCGCGCGGCCGCTGGCGTTGTAGACGACCACGTCGGGCATGCCGATCTCGCGTTCGACCAGGCCAAACAGGCGTTCGACCGCATCAGGCTCGGTGGCGTTGCAGGCATAGGCCTTGGCGCCGGTCTCGCTGCAGAGCGCGCCGAGCTTCTCGATTTTTCGCGCGGCCAGCGCGACGCGGATGCCCTGGGCGGACAACAACCGCGCCAGCGAGGCGCTCAGGCCTTCGCCGGCGCCGACGATGAGGGCGATCTTGTATTTCGGGTGTTCCATGGCGTGATCTCTCGAAGACGGGAAGCCGCTGATCTATGCACGGTCCGCGCGGACAACCAGCCGGGACGATCATAATTCCGCAGAGCGAATTGCGCCCTCACGGCGATCATGCCTCCCTGACAATTTGCGGCTTTATCCGCTTTCGCGACTGGAGCATGATCGACATCATCACAAGCGGCAAGCGCCAAATCAGCGCAAAATGACCGCAAGGCGGAAACGAAGAGGATGATCATGCGACAGCCGGCCCCCGCGCAGCCAAAACAGGTCGCGGCCGCACCATCCGGACTGCTGGCTCCCGATACCACCGGCATGAATTTCTACCGCGCCGATCAGGCACTCACCGATCTCCTCCGCATTCTTCTACCGGAGACGCTATTCCGCCACATCGAGCCGCATCTCGATCGGCTGGGCGAACTCGCCGGCGGCGTGCTCGATGAATGCGCGCGGCTCGCCGACCGGCACACACCGGTGCTGCACCAGCGCGACAAGTTCGGTCGCGACGTGCAGTGGATCGAATACCACCCGGCCTATCGCGAGCTGGAGAAGGCCGCCTTCGGCGAGTTCGGCATCCACGCGCTCTCGATCCGCAAGGGCATCATGGGCTGGCCGGACAAATATCCTGTCGTCGCCAAGCACGCCTTCACCTTCCTGTTCAACCAGACCGAATTCGGCATGGGTTGCCCGATCAACGTAACCGACGGCTGCGCCAAGCTGCTCGCGAATTTCGGCAGCGAGGCGCTGAAGGCGAAATATCTCGACGGACTAACCCAGACCGACATGAGCAAGCTGACCCAGGGCGGCCAGTTCATGACCGAGAAGGAAGGCGGCTCCGATGTCGGCACGCTGACCACGACGGCCGTGCAGGAAGGCGACCATTGGCGCCTCACCGGCGAAAAATGGTTCTGCTCGAACGCCGACGCAAAGATCGTGATGCTGCTGGCGCGCCCCGAAGGTGCCGGCCCCGGCACGCGCGGAGTCGGCCTGTTTCTGATGCCGCGCTTCCTCGACGACGGCTCGCAGAACCACTACCGGATCGTGCGTCTGAAGGACAAGCTCGGCACGCGCTCGATGGCCTCGGGTGAAATCAAGCTCGAAGGCGCGATCGCCTACGCGGTCGGCAAGCTCGACCGCGGCTTCGTGCAGATGGCCGAGATGGTGAACTCGTCGCGGCTCTCAAATGGCGTCAAATCCACCGCGCTGATGCGGCGGGCCTACCATGACGCGATGACGGTGGCGAAAAACCGCGTGGTGTTCGGCAACCGCATCATCGACCTGCCGCTAGGTCGGCGCCAGATGCTGAAGATCATGCTGCCGGTCGAGCAGGCGTTGTCGATGAGCTTTCTCACTGCGGACGCGCTCGACCGCGCCGAGGCCGGCAGCCAGGATGCGGCCGCACTGCTGCGCATCCTGACGCCGACCTTGAAATTCCGCGCCACCCGCGATGCGCGAAAGGTCTGTGGCGATGCGCTCGAGATGCGCGGCGGCATCGGCTATATCGAGGAATTCGCGACCGCCCGCCTGCTCCGCGACGCGCATCTCGGTTCGGTCTGGGAAGGCACCGGCAACATCGTCGCGATCGATGCGCTGAGGCGTGCGGTCGGCCGCCACGGCGCCGAATCCGCGCTGGCCGCCGATCTGCATGCTCGCCTCGATGACAGCCCCTCGGTGCCGCAGGCCTGGCGCGACCGGCTGCACACGCTCACCGATCGTGCGGTGGGCTTCGCACGCGAGGTCGCGGGAAAGGCCGACAATGAGGCCGATGCGCGCCGCGCCACCAGCCTGCTCTATCATGTCGCCGGTGCCGTCGCGCTCGCCTGGGAGGCGCATCGTATTCACGACATGCGGGGCGATGCGCGCAGGCTGTTGTTGTCGCGGCTGGTGATCGATCACCGGGTGTCGCCGAGCGATCCGTTCCGGCTGACGGAAAATGCCGTGCAGCAGAAGATCGCGGCGCTGCTGCTCGGCGATCGTGCAGGCAGCATGAGCGAGGTTGGCGAACTGGTCCTGGCAGCGTAGGCTGCACCCACGTTCGAAGCAAAAAAAGCGATAGGGAGTGCTCGATGAAGGCGGCCGTCCTCCATGAAGTCAACAAGCCCCTAGTCATCGAGGATGTCAGCCTGCCGAAGCCCGGCCCGCGCGAGGTCCTGATCCGGACCTCGGCCGCAGGTCTCTGCCACTCCGATCTGCACTTCATGGAAGGCCTTTATCCGCATCCGCTGCCCGCGGTGCTCGGGCACGAGTCGGCCGGTGTCGTCGAGCAGGTCGGCTCCGACGTCACCTATGTGAAGCCCGGTGATCATGTCGTCACCTGTCTTTCGGTATTCTGCGGCACCTGCGACAACTGCACCACGGGCCGCACGGTGCTCTGCACCGACACCACGGTGAAATTGCTGCCGGGGGTGTCCAATCGGATGCAATGGGCTCGCTCCGAGAAGCTGCATCAGTTCCTCAACCTCTCGTCCTTCGCCGAGCAGATGCTGGTGCACGAGAACGCGATGGTCAAAATCCGCAAGGAGATGCCGCTCGATCTGGCCGCGCTGATCGGCTGCGGCGTCATCACCGGCTACGGCGCGGTCGTGAACACGGCGAAGGTGACGGCCGGCGAGACCGTGGCCGTGATCGGCTGCGGCGGTGTCGGCATGGCCGCGATCAACGGCGCGCAGATCGCGGGCGCCGGCCGCATCATTGCCATCGACACCAACCCGGCCAAGCTCCAGCTCGCGACCAAGCTGGGCGCCACCGACATCATTAATCCGGCAGACGGCGACGTCGTGAAGCAGGTGCGCGATCTCACCAATGGCGGCGTGCATCATTCCTTCGAGGTGCTCGGCCGCAAGGAGACCGCGGAGCAGGCCTTCGGCATGCTCGCCTCGGGCGGCACGGCCACCATCGTCGGCATGATTCCGTTCGGCCAGAAGATCGAGCTGCACGGCTTCGACTTCCTGCGCGAGCGCAGGATCCAGGGCTCATCGATGGGCTCGAACCATTTTCGCGTCGACATGCCGCGGCTGGTGGATTTCTACCTGCGCGGCCGGCTGCATCTGGAAGACTGGATCTCGGCCAAGCTGAAGCTCTCCGAGATCAACGAAGGGTTTGCCAACATGAAGGCCGGCAAGACGCTGCGCAGCGTGATCATGTTTGACAGCTGATGGCTCGATGACGCGGGTCGCCCAGGATTAAGGCAACTGGTCCGGGCCGGCCAAGTCGCCACGCGACTCTTTCAGGAGCAGCAGCGCCGCAGCTGTCACGAGACCCGTGGCGAGCAGGTACAGGGGCGATATGTTCAAACCGGGCCCTTCGATGACCAGATAGGAGAACAATCCCGCGGTCGACGCGATGAAGCCGAGCCAAGCAAGCTTCGGAAAGCGAAATCCACGTTCGCCGCGCCAAAGATCATGCACGAGGTAGTACACGAGAAGGCTGTTGCAGAGTGCCGCCGGCAGCACGCCCAGGACGATTCCGTTTTCGAACGCGAGATAGGATAACACGCCGTCGACCTGAGCAATCACCGCGAAGGGCACATAGCGCGGATTGAGGCAGGCCAGCGCGATCGACGCAAGCTCGAACGCGTAGAAGTACCGCTCGTGCATCTTCGGGAGCAGATACGGCATGAGCATGAGCGATACACAGGCGACGAGCAGAATAAACTCCGGCCCCGCCCGTCGAGAGCGCGCGATGAAGATCGACAAGGCGAGCCCGCTCGCGGCCGCGAGCACCATGCCGACGGCGACTCCGATCGCGTACGGCAGTCCGCCAGCCAGCACCCAGATGTTCGCTGCGTTCATGGTGAGGCGATTGAAGGTGTGAGCTTGGTCCAGATAGACCGCGAACACGGAGGCCAAAGATCTACCGGCGACCAGAACCGGAATGGCGAGAACCACATAGATCCCGGGAACGGTGGCGAGCCATGCCGGGTGGATCCTGCGGCGCAGAATCATGCCGAGCACGAAGGGTCCCAGGAACACGCCCTGAGCCTTCACCGAAAATGCCATCGCAAATGACGCAACGCCATTTCGGTCCCGCATGAACAGCGCGATGGAAACCAGCGTGAAGTACGTCCAGATCGAATCACTCTCCGCCCACACCGCGCCGTTGAAGATCACCGTCGGTGCAAGCCAGACAGCGCAGAAGGCCAGGGAAGCTCGCAACGGCAGCTTTGTCGCTCGCCAGACGATCTGGGCCACAGTGATCGCGCAGCCCAACTCGAATACTGCCGAGATCGCTTTCACGAGGGAAAGTGGCTCGCCTAGCCAATCAAATCGGGCGGCAATCAGCAGGAGGTAGCTGTAGAACGGCGTGTAGTTGGTAAAGGCTTCGGCCAGCCCGGCGACTCCGTGATCGCGAGCAAAGACATACCAGGGGATCAGATGCTGAATGGCGTCATCGGTCGCGTGTTCCCGGGCAACGTAGCGGAGCGCAAGGCCGACAAGTCCACATCCGATCGCGACGGCGATTGCAAGCCGCCAACTCTCTGGCTGCGTCTTGTTCGGATTGACGTCATGACCGGGCCCGCGGATCGCGTCGATTCCAACAATGTCTTTTGTCACGCGATCACTCGTGAGGCTCCATTTCGTGACCCAACCTCTACGGGCCATCAATTCATAGCTGGATAACGTCTGGTTTCGCAGGTCTTAAGATTGCCGCGAAACGGTTGCTTGGTTAGCGAATGCTTTAGAGGAATTGACGCTCGTCGAAATGGCTGCCGGCGGGAAGGTAAGCCCGGCAAGACCAAATCTTGACCAACTGATGAACTGTCCTGGAGCATGACGGCGGAGGCTGGAGCGGCACTATCGCTGCAAATGTCGCGTGAAGATCCGCACCACATGGCCCCTGACCCGCGGCGCCTCGTCGTAGAGGTCTGAGGCGAGCCGCTCGATGGTCTCGCGCAGCGACAGGAACTGGGCCTGCCGCGCGCTGCTTTCGGTGCCTTGCATGCCCGCAAGCTCGTCCATGGCGGCGTCGCTGATCTGGCACTGCACGACCTCGCCGTCGTTCAGCATGGTGAAGCGAAAGGCGAGCCGTTCGAGATCATGGCCAATGATCCTGTCGCGCATGAGTGGCATCAATTCGTCCCGGTCGACCCCCGCGCCGAAAATGCCGAAAATCCCGCTGCTTGTCAGCAGCAAAGGCAATCCATGGCCTACTGAAATGCAACTTCGGCGAAACTGCGGAGCTTGCGGGAATGCAGTCGCTCGGATTCCTGCTGCTTGAGCCGTTCCAGCGCCTTTAAGCCGATCTCGAGATGCTGGCCGACGCGGCGGCGGTAGAATTCGCTGGCCATGCCTGCGAGCTTGATCTCGCCGTGGAGAGGCTTGTCGGAGACGCACAGCAGCGTGCCGTAAGGGACGCGAAAGCGGTAGCCGTTGGCGGCAATCGCGGCCGATTCCATGTCGAGCGCAACCGCGCGCGATTGCGACAAGCGGCGAATGACATCGGGCCCGCTGATCTCCCAATTGCGGTTGTCGACGCTCGCGACGGTGCCGGTGCGCATCAGGCGCTTGAGCTCGAATCCTTCGAGCCCGGTGACGTCCTCGACCGCCTCCTCGAGCGCCACCTGCATCTCCGCGAGCGCCGGGATCGGCACCCACAGCGGCAACTCACGATCGAGCACATGGTCCTCGCGCACATAGCCATGGGCGAGCACGTAGTCGCCGAGCCGCTGCGTGTTGCGCAGGCCCGCGCAATGGCCGAGCATCAGCCAGGCATGGGACCGCAGCACGGCAACATGGTCGGTGACGTTGCGCGCGTTCGACGGACCGGTGCCGATGTTGATCAGGGTGATACCACGATAGCCGGGCGCGGCCAGGTGGAAGGCAGGCATCTGCGGCGTGCGCGCGGGCGCAACGCCCGTCGTCGCGCCGCCGCTGCGCGTGATCACATTGCCTGGAGCGACGAAGGCATCGAGGCCCGCCTCGCCAGCCTGAAGCCGCTGCTGGCAAAGCTGCGCGAAGGCGTCGACATAGAACTGGTAGTTGGTGAAGATCACGAAGTTCTGGAAATACTCTGGATCCGTGCCCGTGTAGTGGTAGAGCCGGCGCAGCGAGTAGTCGACGCGGGCCGCCCGAAACAGGGACAGCGGTTCGGGCGCGCCGGGCTGGAGCTCGAAAGTGCCGTCGGCGATGGCATCGTCCATGGTGGCCAGATCAGGCACGTCAAACGCATCGCGCAGCGATCGCGTCACCGGCGAGTTCTCGCTGGTGGTGATGGCGGCTTCGATGTTGATGTCGCGGCGATAGGCGAAGTGAACGGGGATCGGTTCGCTGGACTCGCCGATTTCGACTGGGACACCGTGGTTCTGGATCAACAGTCCGATCTGCTCTGTGAGATAAGTCCGGAACAGATCCGGCCGCGTGACGCTGGTCTCGTGCACACCGGGCCGCGCGACGAAGCCGTAGGCGAGCCGCGAATCCAGCCGCGCATGCGTCGCGGTGGTGATACGGACGAAGGGATAGAAGGCCCGCACCCGCGTCGTGATTGCCTCGCCGTTGACGTAAGCTTCGAACCGGTCGCGCAGGAACTTCGTGTTGCGCTCGTAGATCTCTTCGAGGCGGGCGACGGCGAGGCCGGCGTCGGAATAGGATTCGGTGGCGACGGAGGGTGGAGATTGGATGGATTGCATTGTTCGACGCCGGGTTTGCTGGGGCTGAATCGAACTATAGCAAGAAAACTAAAGCAAGAAAGAAGCCGCCCGTCATTGCGAGCGTAGCGAAGCAATCCAGAAATCTCGCCACGGAGGCGACCTGGATTGCTTCGCTGCGCTCGCAATGACGAATGGGATGACGCGCTTTCGCGCGTCACTTCTCCCGGAACGCTCGCATGAACTGGTCGTGCAGCGGCTTCATCAGGTAGGACAGCATGGTGCGATCGCCGGTCTGGACGAACGCTTCCGCCGGCATGCCGGGGATCAGCCTGGAGTCACCGAGCTTGGCGACCTCCTCTGCGGACAGCGAGACGCGGATGGTGTAGTAGCTCTGGCCGGTGCGCTGATCGGTGGTGACGTCGGGCGAGACGCGGCTGACGACGCCGTTGAGCTCCGGCGTTGTGCGCTGGTTGAACGCGGACAGGCGCAGCAGCGTCTTCTGGCCGATCTGGAGCTTGTCGATATCGACCGGATTGACCTTGGCTTCGACCTGGAGATCGTCGGCCTGCGGCACGATCAGCATGAGGGCGTCGCCGGCGGTGATGACGCCACCAACGGTATGCACCGTCGATTGCAGCACCATGCCGTCCTGCGGCGCGCGGATGTCGACACGGCGAAGCTGGTCCTCGGCGGCGACCTTGCGCTCGATCATTTCGCCGATCTTGTCGTTGGTCTCGCGCAGATCCTTCGAGACCTCGCTGACCATGTCCTTGTCGACCTGGATGATCTGGAGCTCGGTCTCGGTGATCTTGCCCTTGGCCTGCGCCCGCGAGGCGATGTATTGCGCGCGCTCGCCGTTGAGGCGGGCGCTGTCGCGTTCGAGCGTGGTCAGACGGGAGATCTGCACCAGGTGCTTGTCATAGAGATCGCGGACACCCACGAGCTCCTGCTGCACCAGCGAAATTTCCTTGTCCTTGGCCCGCTCCTGCGCGGAGAGGCCCTCGATCTCTTCATTGAGCTGCTGGATGCGCTCGCGCAGCTGCGCCTTCTGGCCGGCGCGTCCGTTGACGCGGACGTCGAACAGCTTGGTTTCGGCGGAGAGCAGCGCCTTGACGTCGGGATCGTTGCCGCGATCGAGCAACGCTTGCGGGTAGTCGATCCTGTCGATTCCGCGCTGCTCGGCCTGGAGCCGCGCCGCACGCGCCTGCGCCGCGTCGAGATTCTTGGTGACGATGGCGAGATTCGCCTTGGTGACGGTGTCGTCGAGCCGCACCACGATGTCGCCAGCCTTAACTACGTCGCCATCGCGAGCACGCACCTCGCCGACGACGCCGCCGGTCGGATGCTGCACCTTTTTGACATTGGACTCGACGACGATCTGACCCGGCGCGATCAGCGCGCCCGAAATCTGCACCGTCGAAGCCCAGCCGCCGAGGCCGACCAGGAGGACCAGCACGATCCCAAGCCCGAGCATCAGGTGAAACCGGATCGACTGCCGTACGGTCCTCTTCGCGGCAGGCTTCGCGCCGCCGAGCGCCATCGTGCTCATGCCTTGGCTCCGCCTTCGCTGACGATCTTGATCGGCGCCGGCGGCGTCACGCGCGGCTGGAGCACCTGGGCGAGCACCTGTTCCTTCGGCCCGAAGGCCTGCATGCGGCCGTCGCGCAGCACCAGGATCTGGTCAACCGCTTCCACGCCGATCGGACGGTGCGCCACTACGATGACGATGGCGCCGCGCTCGCGCGCCGCGCGGATGGCGCGGGTCAGCGCCTCGTCGCCTTCGGTATCGAGATTGGAATTGGGCTCGTCGAGCACGATCAGGAAGGGGTTGCCATAGAGCGCGCGCGCCAGCGCCACGCGCTGCGCCTGGCCCGCGGAGAGCGCCGTGCCCTGCTCGCCGACCTGGGTGTTGTAGCCCTCGCGCATCTTGATGATCATCTCGTGCACGCCGGCTTCCTTGGCGGCGCCGATGATGCCGTCAGACGTGGCCTCGGGATCGAAGCGGCTGATGTTCTGCGCGATGGTGCCGCCGAACAATTCGACGTCCTGCGGCAGATAGCCGATGTGGCGGCCAAGCATGTCCGACGACCACTGGTCGAGCGCCGCGCCGTCGAGCCGCACCTTGCCGCGGACCGGCTGCCAGACGCCGACCAGCGCGCGGATCAGCGACGACTTGCCGGAGCCGCTCGGTCCGATCACGCCGAGGCCATTGCCGGCTTCGAGCGCAAAGGTGATGTCTTGCACGATGAGGCGCTGGTCGCCCGGCGGCACCATGGCGATACCTTCGACCGAGAGGCGGCTGGTGGGCGCCTGCAACTGGGTCGGCATCGTCTGCGCCGGCATCTGCTCGAGAAGGCGGGTCAGACGATGCCAGCTCTGGCGTGCCGCGACAAAGGATTTCCAGTGCGCGATCGCGAGGTCGACCGGCGCGAGCGCGCGTGCCGAGAGGATCGAGCCGGCGATGATGATGCCGGCGGTCGCCTCCTGGTGGATGACGAGATAGGCGCCGACCGCGAGCACGGCCGATTGCAGCATCATGCGCAGCACTTTTGCGACCGCGCCGAGACCGCCGGCGACGTCGCTCGCACGCTGGTTGCCGTCGAGATATTTTTCGTTGGCCTCGCTCCAGCGCGCGTTCATCCGGCCGGCCATGCCCATCGACACCATGACTTCGGCATTGCGGCGGCTGGCCTGGGCGAGATCGTTGCGCTGGGCGGCGAGCCCCATCGCCTCGCGCGCCGGCTGGCGGGACATGAACTCGGTGACCAGCGTCAACCCGACCAGGATGACGGCTCCGACCAGCGCGGTGACGCCGATCATGACGTGGAAGGCGAAGCAGATGGCGAGATAGAGCGGCAGCCAGGGCAGGTCGAAGAACGCGCTCGGTCCCATGCCGCCGAGGAAGGAACGGACATTGTCGAGATCCCGCAGCGGCTGAAGCCCCTCGTTGCGGCTGCCAACCAGCAGCGGCAGGCGCACGATGGTGTCGAACACCCGCTTGTTCAAGGCTTCGTCCAGGGCGGTACCGACCCGGCCCAAGATCCGGTTGCGGATCATGTCCAGCACGCCCTGCGCCATGTAGAGGAAACCGGCGAGGACGATCAGGCCGACCAGGGTCGGAATACTGCGGCTCGGCAGCACCCGGTCGTAGACCTCCAGCATGAAGATCGACCCGGTCAGATAGAGCAGGTTGATCATGCAGCTCATCAAGCCGACGCCGACAAACGCCGTGCGACAGGCGCGCAGCGCATCACCGAGCTCTGAGCGGCGGACGCCGGGAACGGCTGCCATCAGTCTGATCTCTTTCGGGTAGGGGCCAAAGTCCCTGATTTCAAAGGCAAATTCAGGAGTAATTGACCCGGATTAACATCGCGTTTGCGCTCATCGCTCAACGCAGTCGAACACCCGGGACCCCTATGGCCCACATCACCCCCGACCGACCTTGCACGCAAGTCCGGAATCTCACGATCTTGCGGCTTTTTCTTGCAGACATGTCACCTCTCCCCGGGCGGGGAGAGGTCAAAAGTTCGATCAATTGAACCCGGGCGCCATTAGAACCGGCCGCCGCCGCGGACCAGCCGCACCACCAGCAGCAGGATGACCGCGCCGATGGCGGAATAGATGATCTCCGATATCAGCCCGGTGCCGATGTGAATGCCGAGCTTCGGAAACAGGAAGCTTGCCACCAGCGCGCCGGCGATGCCGACCACGATATCGCCGATGATGCCGAACCCGGTTCCGCGCACCACCTTGCCGGCCAGCCAACCAGCGACGAGGCCGACGAACAGGATGACAAGCAAGCCTTCATTCGAAATGTACATAAATGAGGTCCCTCTCCGTGAACGGTTCCATGGAAGCGGAACCGGGATGAACGAGGTCTGAATGCTGTTCCCCCGTTCCCCGCTGGCGGTCCAAATATCATGACAGCGCGGTGACCGGCTCCGCCAGCACGCACCGTGCTGCCCGGCCCGGCCCGACCTCCACATTCCCAGGCAATTGCTCCAGGCAGCGCGGCTGGGCAGCGGCGCAGCGGGGCGCAAAGGAGCAGTTGTGCGGCCGCTCGCCCAGCGACGGCGGGGTGCCGGGGATGGTCTCGAGCCGCTGTCCCCGCTTGGCCCCGTGGACGGTCGAGGCGAGCAGGCCCCTGGCGTAGGGATGCACCGGCGAGCGGACGATGTCGCGAAGCGTGCCCTGCTCCACGATCTGGCCGGCATACATCACCGCGACCCGGTCGCAGATCTCGATGGCGACCCCGATGTCATGGGTGACGAAGATGACGGACATGCCGAACTCGCGCTGCAGCTCGCGCAACAGCAGCAGGATCTGGATCTGCACGGTGGCATCGAGCGCCGTGGTCGGCTCGTCCGCGAGCAATATCTTGGGACGACACGCGAGCGCCAGCGCGATCATCGCGCGCTGACGCATGCCGCCGGACATCTCATGCGGATAGGCATCGAGCCGCCGTTTTGCGGAAGGAATGCGCACGACCTCGAGCATTTCGAGTGCGCGCGCCCTGCCCTCCGCATACGACTTGCCTTCGTGACGCACCACGCTTTCGGCGATCTGCGCGCCGATGGTGTAGACCGGATCGAGCGCCAGCGCCGGCTCCTGAAAGATCATCGACACGGTTTGGCCGCGGAACGACGACAGCTGCTCGTCGTTCATGGCGAGCACGTCGCGGCCCATGACGTTGACCTTGCCCGTGATCTGCGTGCGCTTCTTCGGCAACAGGCGCATCAGCGCGCGCAAGGTCACGCTCTTGCCCGAGCCGGACTCTCCGAGCAGGCCCAGCACCTCGCCGTCGCCGAGCGAGAGACTGAGATCGTTCACGGCATAGACCGTGCGCTCCCCGGTGAAGCGGATGTTAAGGCCTGAGATCTCGACGAGCTTTGTCATGACGGAAGTTTCGGCAGCCTTTCGTGGTAGTCGGTGGCGCGCTGGAACGCGGCGCCGATGGTGAGCAAGGTCGCTTCATCGAACGAGCGGCCGATCAGCTGCATGCCGATCGGAAGACCGCTTTTGGTGAAGCCCGAGGGCACCGTGAGCGACGGCAGGCCGAGGTAATTCACCGGACGGGTGAACAGCGTCAGCCGCTGCAACAGCGCCGGCGCATTCGGCCCGCCGCCAACGTCGCTCTCCTCGATCGTTGGCGCCGGCACGGGGGACGCCGGCGCGATCATCGCGTCGACGCCCGATGTGGCAGCGTTGTGCGCGGCGAGCGCAGGTCCGCGCCAGCGCATCGCCTCGAGATAGGTGATGGCGGGGACCGCGAGGCCGTTCTGGAGCCGCATCAACACCTGCGGACCATAATCCTGCGGCCGCTCAATCATCCAGCGCTTGTGGAAGGCGGCGGCTTCGGCTGCGAGCACGAGCTGGCTTGCCGAGGACAATTGCCGCTGATCGGGCAGCTCGACCGTGACGATGTCGGCGCCCTCACGCTTGAGCACCGCAACGGTCTCGTCCAGCACGCGCGCGACCTCGCCGTCGAGATCATCGACATAGAAGGACGAGGGGACGCCGACCTTGAGGCCCTTCAGCGAGCCCTTGGTCGCGCCGACATAGTCAGACAGCGGCTCATGACTGCAGGTCGAATCCTCAGGATCAGGGCCGGCCATCAGCGCCAGCAGCAGCGCGCAATCCTCGGCGGTGCGGGCGAGCGGGCCGACCGTGTCGAGCGACTGCGACAGCGGCATCGCGCCGGCGCGGCTGACCCGGCCGACGGTGGTCTTCAATCCCGTGACGCCGCAGAAATGTGCGGGCATGCGGATCGAGCCGCCGGTGTCGGAGCCGAGCGCCGCATAGGTCAGTCGCGCCGCGACCGCCGAGCCCGAGCCCGACGACGAGCCGCCGGTGATGTGCGCAGCGTTCCAGGGATTGCGAACCGGGCCGTAATGGGCGTTATGGCCAGTCGGGCCATAGGCGAATTCGGCGAGATGCAACGTGCCGAGGCGAACCTGGCCGGCGTCCTTCAGCCTCTGCAAGGCGGTGGAGGTCACTGTCGGAACGAAGTCGCGGCGGATCAACGAGCCGCAGGTCGCGACGTGACCTGCGTCGTAATACATATCCTTGTGCGCGAGCGGCACACCGTGCAGCGGACCGCGGACTTCCCCCTTGGCGAGTTCGGCGTCGGCGGCATCGGCGGCCTTCAGCGCTGCCTCTGCCTCGATCGACATGAAGGCGTTGAGGTGCGGCTGCCACTGCGCGATGCGATGCAGCAGCGCACGCGTCACCTCATGCGAGGACACCTGCTTCATCGCGATCGCGCGCGCGACCTCGGTGAGCGTCATCAATGCGGGCTCGGTGCTCATTTCGAGACCTTGGCAGTCTGCGCGATCGGATAAAGCGCGGGCTCGAGATCGAACGGCAACGTGCCGGCAATGGCCGCAAAGCCCTCGAAGGCCGGTCCGATGGAATTGGAGATGCGCGTCGCGATCTCGTCGTCGACGGGAACGCCGGCGACCTGTGCCGTCGCCTTGATCTCTTTTGTCGTCGGTCTCATGCGGTTTCCTCCTTCGGCGCGCGGCGATGGCCTGAACCCGGGATCGCCATGTAGCACGCGGCCTCGTGGCCCATTCTATCGAGCGCGGTGAGTTTTGGTGTCGCATTTGCGCAGAGCGGCTCCGCAAACGGGCAACGGGTGTGGAAGCGGCAGCCCGAGGGTGGATCGATCGGATTGGGCGGATCGCCCGTGATCGGCGGCGTCTCGGTGCGGCGGTCCGGATCCGAGGACGGCATCGCGGCAAGAAGTGCGCGCGTATAGGGATGCGCCGGTTGGTCCCAGACCTGGTCGACCGGGCCGAGCTCGACGACCTCGCCGAGATACATCACCAGCACGCGATCGCTGATATAGCGCACGACGTTGAGGTCGTGACTGATGAAGAGATAGGTCAGGCCGAACTCACTCTTGAGATCGGCAAGCAAATTGAGCACCTGCGCCTCGACCGACTTGTCGAGCGCGGAGACGGCTTCGTCGAGAATCACCAGCCGCGGCGACAGGGCCAGCGCACGCGCGATGTTGACGCGCTGGCGCTGGCCGCCGGAGATCTCATGCGGGTAGCGGTTGGCAAAGTTTGCAGGAACCAGGCCCACTTTGCCCAGCAGCTCGCGCGCCAGCGCGCGCGCGGCGCCGTCGGCCATGCCGTGCACCTTTGGGCCGAAGGCGATCGAGTCCTCGATGGTCAGGCGCGGGTTGAGCGAAGCGTAGGAATCCTGGAACACCATCTGCATGCCGCGGCGCAGCTCGCGCAAGGAGAGCGACTGGCCGACGCTCATGCCGTCATAGATGATGTCACCGGTGTCGCGCGGCATCAGATGCATGAGCAGCCGCGCGGTGGTCGACTTGCCGCAACCGGACTCGCCGACGATGCCGACGGTCTCGCCCTTGGCGACGGTGAACGAGACATTATCGACCGCCCGCACGGTGCGCTTTGCGGCGAACAGGCCGCCACGAACCGGGAAATGCTTGGTGAGGCCGTTGACCTGGAGCAGCGGCTGGGCGACGCCGCCGAGGTCTTCGATCGGCTCCAGCATTGCGACGGAGAGGTTGGTTTCGCTCATGGCTAGTTCCTGATGTCCATGGCGCTGCGCAGGCCGTCCGAGAGCAGGTTGAAGCAGATCGAGACCGCGAAGATCATTGCACCGGGGAGCGCGGCGACCCAGGGGTTGACATAGATCGCGGTCCGCAAGGTATTCAACATCAGGCCCCATTCCGGCTCCGGCGGTTTGGTGCCGAGGCCGAGGAACGACAGGCCTGCCGCGAGGATCATCGAGACCGAGATCAGGCTGGTCGCGTAGACGAAGATCGAACCGAGCACATTGCCGAGGATATGAACGCGCATGATGGTGAACGGTCCCGCGCCCGAGGCGCGCGCGGCGTCGACGAAGTCCATGTTGCGCACCCCCGTCGTGACGCTTTCGGCAACGCGGGTGATCTGCGGCACGAACACGACGGTCAACGACACGATGGAATTGAGGATGCCCGCGCCCAGCGCGCCCGAGATCGCGATCGCCAGCAGCACGGACGGAAACGCGTAGAACACGTCGATCGTGCGCATGATCGCGGTGTTGAGCTTGCCGCCGACATAGCCGGCAACGAGGCCGAGCGAGGTGCCGATGCAGAAGGCGAGGATCACAGGCAAAATGCCGATGAGAAGCGACAACCGGCCGCCATAGATCAGCCGCGCCAGCATGTCGCGGCCGAGTTCGTCGGTGCCGAGCGGGTAGCCGGATGTGCCAATGTGCCGAAGGCGGCGGATCATCGAGCCCTTGTAGGGATCTTCCAGACCGAGCCACGGCGCAACGATCGCGGAGAGAAAGATCAGCAGCAGCACCAGCGCGCAGACCATGCTGACCTTGTCACGCCAGATACGACGGCCGACGGTCGCCCAATAGCCGCGCGCCTTGGTCGCGGGCGCGGACTGAAGCGCCGTATCGCTGGTGACGGACAACGGAAGCTCGCTCATCGCTAACCCCGTTTGATGCGCGGGTCGATCGCGGCTTGCGCGATGTCGACCATCAGATTGAGGAAGACGAAGAACAGCGCCAGGATCAGGATCGTGCCCTGCAGCAGCGGCAGGTCGCGCTGGAAAATCGCGGAGTTGAGCAGGAAGCCCGAGCCCGGCCAGGAGAACACCGTCTCGATCAGGATCGAGCCGCCGAGCATGTAACCGAGCTGAAGTCCCATCACCGCGAGCGCGGTGGGGGCGGCGTTCTTGATGACGTGGCGGAACACGCCGCGCTCATGCAGGCCTTTTGCACGCAGCGCCTCGACGAAGTCCTGGCTGAGAATGTCGCCGGTCAGCGCGCGCACCGTGCGAGTGACGATGCCCATCGGGATCACCGAGGTCGTGATCGCTGGCAGCACGAGATATTGCAAATGCGCCCAGTCCCAGGCCCAGGCGGCCGAGCCGCCGGGTCCGGCGCCGACAGCGGGCAGCCAGTTCAGCTGGACCGAGAAGATGATGACGAGCACCATGCCAAGCCAGTAATGCGGCACCGAAACGCCGGCGATGGCAAAGGAGGTCGCCAGCTTGTCGATCCAGGTCTCGCGGAAATAGCCGGCGATCAGGCCGAGCAGGATGCCCATGGTGAAGCCGATGATCGCCGCCGCAATCGCCAGCGTGACCGTGTTGCTGACCGCGCGCATGACCTCGGCGAGCACCGGGCGGCCCGTGGCGATGGAATTGCCGAGATCGCCATGAAGCGCGCGGAGCAGCCAAAGCCCGAACTGCACCGGCAGCGGGCGGTCGAAACCATAGGCTGTCCGGAGCTGCGCGGCGAGCTCCTGCGAGGCGTCTGCGGGGAGCACCGCGACGAGCGGATCGCCCGGCGTGATGTGCACGAGCAGAAAACACACCAGCGCGACGCTGATGACGATCGGGATGACGTAGACGATGCGTCTGGCGATATAGGCGAGCACGTTGTTTCTTTTCTTCCCTTCTCCCCTTGTGGGAGAAGGTGGCGCAAAGCGCCGGATGAGGGCTCTAACCCCGGATGCAGTGTTAACGAAAAAGAGAGAGGGTCATCCGCGGAAAGAGATCCCTCACCCGGCTTCGCTTGCGCGAAGCCACCCTCTCCCGCAAGGGGAGAGGGTGCACTGCGTATGAGGCGGGAACTATTGCATCGACACCAGTGAGAAGTCGATGAACCAGCTCTTTGGCTGCACGACGCCTGTCACCTTCGGGCTGATGGCGCGGGGACCGACGTCGTGGGCGACATAGAGGAAGGCCGCGTCATCGACGGAGGCCGCGTGCAGTTCGGCGAGCGCGGCGTCACGCGCGGCGGGATCGAAGGTCTGCCGCGCCTTCTTCACCAGCTCGTCGAATTTGGGATTGTTGATGAAACCCCAATTGTTCGAGACCGGCGGCGCCATGCCCGATTGCAGGAAGCGCACCAGCGCGAAGAACGGGTCCATCGCCGCATAGGTGACGTTGGTCGCGTTCGAGCCGTTGGCACTGGGATCCTTGGCGCCGCGGCGCCAGTTGGTGAACAGCGTATTCCACTCGATGACATCGAGCTGCACGTCGAAATAGCATTCGGCCAGCGCCTGCTGGATATATTCGTTCATCGGCAACGGCTGCATCTGGCCCGAGCCGGACGCAGACGTCTGGGTCTTCACCGTCAGCTTCTTGTTCGGGCCGAATCCGGCCTCCTGCATCAGCTTCTGTGCAGCAGCCTTGTCGTACTTGATCTCGAAGGTCGGTCTGCCGCGCCAGGGATGGCCGACCTCGAACGTGCCGGTCGCGGGCACCATCAGCCCCGCGAGCAGGCCGTCCTTGAGGCCTTCGCGATCGACGCAGAGGTTCGCGGCCTTGCGCACGCGGATGTCGTTCCAGGGCGAGCCCTCGACGCGCGAGAACTGCCACGGCCAGACGTGCGGCTGCTCGTTGGCGTAGAGCTTGAAGCCGCGCTGCTTGAGCTCGGGCAACGCGTCCGGCGCCGGCGCCTCGACCCAATCGACCTGCCCGGAAAGCAGCGCCGCGGTGCGCGCGTTGGCCTCCGGCATCGGCAACAGCACCATCTTGTCGACCTTGGGCACGCGGTCCTTGTTCCAGTAGCTCGCATTCTTGACCAGCTCCAGCCGCTCGCGCGGGGTGAAGCCCGCCATCTTCCACGGGCCGGTGCCCGCGGCGTCCTTGGCAAACGCGGTCCATGCGGCCTGCGACTTGGCCTTGGCGTCGGCGCCCTCCGCCTTGTCGTAGAAGGCCTGCCACTTCGCCGGGCTCGCCATGAAGAGATTGGTGAGGTTGATCGGCAGGAAGCTGTCGGGCTCCTTGGTGGTGAGCTCGACCGTCATGTCGTCGACCTTCTTCGCTGATGCCAGCGTCGGCATGCGCGAGGCCGTGACACCGACCTGGCTGGCGTCGAATTGCGGCGCGTCCTGCTTCAGCACCTTCTCGACATTCCACACCACGGCGTCCGCATTGAACGGCGAGCCGTCATGGAAGGTGACGCCCGGCCGCAGCTTGAAAGTCCATTTGGTCTTGTCGGCATCGTCGACCTTCCACTCGGTAGCAAGGCCGGGGATCACCACGCTCGCCTTGTCGGCCGAGGAAAGGTCCCAGCCGGTGAGCGCGTCATACATGGTGAGGCCGGTGAAGCGGTTGCCTTCAAAGCCCTGATCGGGCTGGCCCAGCGTGCGCGGAATATCGGCAGCCGTCATGGCGATACGCAGCACGGTTTCGGCAGTGGCCGCGCGCGGCCACGCAGCCGCGCTACTGAGCGCCAGCAACGCGATCAGCGCCGCGCGGGTCTTGTTTTTCTTGATCAACATTGACTCAATCCTTTTCCGGCTTCGATGACTAATTTTGATGCAATCGTATGCAATGCCTATGCCAATGGGGAAACTTATTCTGCAAATTGCCCCTGCGACGACAAGTCCTTGTGATGACACGTCGGCGAAAGCACCTCGCTGCCTATTCTGGCATCAAGATTGCAGGTTTGGCTCCGATTGTCCTTGAATTCTTCCTTGGAGCTTTGGCCCATGCGTATCCGACTATCGACCTGTTTCGCCGTGCTTGCACTGGCGTTGTCCGCGATTCCGGCGGGCGCCGAAACGGTGCTGCGCTACGGCATCTCGATGGCGGACATCCCGCTGACGACCGGCCAGCCCGATCGCGGCGCGGGCGCCTATCAGTTCACGGCCTACACCATCTACGATCCGCTCGTGGCGTGGGAGATGGACGTCGCCGACCGGCCGGGAAAGCTGGTGCCCGGATTGGCCACCGAGTGGAGGGTCGATGCCGAGAACAAGACCAAATGGCGCTTCACCTTGCGCAAGGGCGTGAAGTTTCACGATGGCAGCGAGTTCGATGCCGACGCCGTGATCTGGAATCTGGACAAGGTGCTCAATGACAAGGCGCCGCAATTCGACAAGCGCCAGAGTGCGCAGGTCAAGACCCGCCTGCCTTCGGTCGCGAGCTACGCCAAGATCGACGACTTCACGGTGGAGATCACCACCAAGACGGTCGATTCCTTCTTTCCCTATCAGATGCTGTGGTTCCTGGTCTCCAGCCCGGCGCAATACGAGAAGCTCGGTAAGGACTGGGACAAGTTCGCGAGCCAGCCTTCGGGGACCGGCCCGTTCAAACTGACAAAACTGGTGCCGCGCGAACTCGCCGAGCTCACGAAGAATCCGGATTATTGGAACAAGAAGCGTATTCCCAAGGTCGACAAGCTCGTGCTGGTGCCGATGCCGGAAGCGCTGACGCGCACCAATGCGCTGCTGGCCGGGCAGGTCGATCTGATCGAGACGCCGGCGCCGGATGCCGTGCCGCAGCTCAAGGCCGCCGGCATGAAGCTCGTCGACAACGTTACGCCGCATGTCTGGAATTATCATCTGAGCGTGCTGCCGGGTTCGCCCTGGACCGACATCCGCCTGCGCAAGGCGCTGAACCTCGCGATCGATCGTGAAGCCGTGGTGGGCCTGATGAATGGCCTTGCGAAACCCGCCAAGGGACAGGTCGATCCGTCGAGCCCCTGGTTCGGCAAGCCGAGCTTCGAGCTGAAATACGATGTCGCAGCCGCCAAGAAGCTGGTCGAGGAAGCCGGCTACTCCAAGGCGAAGCCGCTGAAAGCGACCTTCATCATCGCACAGGGCGGCACCGGCCAGATGCTGTCGCTGCCGATGAACGAATTTTTGCAGCAGAGCTTCAAGGAGACCGGCATCGACATCGATTTCAAGGTCGTCGAGCTCGAGACACTCTATACGCATTGGCGCAAGGGCGCGGCCGACGAGATGAACGCCGGCATCACCGCCAACAACATCGCCTATGTCACCTCTGACCCGCTCTACGCCATCGTCCGCTTCTTCCATTCGAGCCAGATCGCGCCGGTCGGCGTCAACTGGGGCGGCTACAAAAACCCGAAGGCCGACGCGCTGATCGACGAGGCCAAGCAGACCTTCGACAGCGCCAAGCAGGACGAGTTGCTGGCGCAGGCGCACGCGCTGATCGTCGACGACGCCACGCTGGTATGGGTGGTGCACGACACCAACCCGCATGCGCTGTCGCCCAAGGTCAAGCAGTTCGTGCAGGCGCAGCACTGGTTCCAGGATCTCACGACGATCGGGGCGGAGTGAGGCTCAAGGTCGGCACCCCGCTTCCGCAAACACCACTGTCGTCCTGGCGAAAGCCAGGACGACACCTCTTATTAAGGCGACGGCCTGCGGCGTCGAACACCGCTGTCGTCCCGGCGTAGCCGGGACCCATAACCACCGAGTTGAATTCGGCAACGACAGCCAACTCCGATCTGGCGTACAGCTTCTGCTGCGGAGTATGGGTCCCGGCCTGCGCCGGGACGACACCGAGGGTTTAGCCGCTAGCAAGCGCCTCCCTTATTTCGTCAGCAGCGCATAGGCCCCGGTCCAACCTTCCGGCGGTGGATTGACCTGGAATTCCTTGATGCGCACTTCATAGAGCTTGAACAGCTTTTCCAGCGTGTCGGCATCCTCGCTCCTGCGGCCGCGGTCGATCGCGTCCAGCGCGCCCTGCCAGTCGCGGCTGCGATAGCAGGCGAGCATTTCGATGGTGACGTTGCGCAGGCGCTGGAAGGCGCCTGAAAGCATCACATCCTCGCGGCCGGCGATGGCATAGATCACCTCCGGCTCGGTCTTGCCCTTGACCATGATGAAGTCGAGTTCGAGGATCGCGAACTTGTCCTTGGCCGCGAGCGCGGTGCGCGAGCCAACGATAATGGGAAAGCCGTATTCCTTCGACTGGCCTTCCAGGCGCGAGGCCAGGTTGACGCTGTCGCCGAGCACCGAATAGTTCTTCTTCAGGTCGGATCCCATGTTGCCGACGACGCCGATGCCGGTGTTGAGACCGATACCGACATTGAGCGGGATGTAGACGTGACCGCCATCAATGGCCTCCTGCTCGCGGTCCTTGTTCACCGCGTCGATCTTCTCCAACATCTGGATCGCGGCCTCACAGGCGTTGACCTCGTGCTCGGCATCGTCGAGCGGCGCATTCCAGAACGCCATGATGGCGTCGCCCATATATTTGTCGATATAGCCCTTCTGATCGATGATCACGTCGGTCAGCGGAGTCAGGAAGCGGTTCATCAGCGCGATCAGGCCCTGCGGATCGTGCTTGTAGGTTTCCGATATGGTGGTGAAGCCGCGCACGTCGGAGAACATGATCGTCATTTCGCGCTCCTCGCCGCCGAGGACGAGTTTTTCCGGTGACTGCGCGAGTTGCTCGACCAGCACCGGCGACATGTATTGCGCGAACATGCCGCGGATCTGCACGCGCTGGCGCTGCTCGCGCACGAAGCTGGCGAAGATTAGCGTCAGATAGATCGCGGTGGTCGAGAGCAGCGGATAAGTGAAGTCGATGAGATAGCGGTGCTGCGCATAGAAGAACCAGGACACTCCGATCAGGATAGCGGCGAAGGTCGCGCCGGCAAGCACGAGGCGAACTGGTCCGAGGTTCGGCGTGAAGATGATGACGAGCAAGCCGATGACGAGCGCGGCGAGCAGCTCGACGCCGAGCGCATAGTTCGGCTGGGAGATCACCGCGCCGCTCAGCACGCTCTCCAGCACCTGGGCGTGGATCTCGACGCCGGGCATGGTCGAGGACACCGGCGTGGTCTTGATGTCGTTGAGCCCAACCGCCGAGGTGCCGATCAGCACCAGCTTGCCGGCGATCTTGTTAGGCGGCACCGTATTGTCGAGCACGTCGGCGGCCGAGACGTAGATCGAGGGATCCTGGCGCGCGTAATGCACCCAGAGCTGACCGTTCCTGTCGGTTGGGATCTCCACGCCCTTGAGACGCACGGCCCGCACGCCGGTCTTGTCGGTCCGAACCAGCAAGGTCGGCGTGCCCGTGACGACGCGCAAAATCTCGAGGCTCAGCGAAGGCATGACCATGCCCTGGGCGCGCATGATCATCGGCACGCGCCGGATCAGGCCGTCGCGCTCGGTCTTGATCGAGAACAGGCCGCGGCCGGCCGCGACCTTCTCGATCTCGGGCACGTTGCGCAACAGCCCGGGAAATTCGAATAGGAAGCGCTCAGCGCCCTCCTCGCCGACCGTCGCGACGCCGGTGAAGGGCAGCGACTTGTCGACCTCGGACGAAATCGCCCGCTGCCCAGTCTCGCCCAGGATCACGCGCGAGCGCTTGATCGCTTCGGAGAGGATCTGGTCGTTGCTCGGCAGCTCGCGCAGCTTGGCGCGGGTGGCGTCGTCCAGGTAGCGCATCTGGCTCGCGACCAGATCCGGGTTGAGCCGGTCGGCCTCCGAGAACACGACGTCGAAGCCGATCGCCACCGCGCCGTGATTGGTGAGGTTCTGGATCATGTCGGCGATCCGCGTCCGCGGCCACGGCCACTGGCCGAGCTTGGCGAGGCTCTTGTCGTCGATGTCGACGATGGTGACCGGCCGCGCCGTCTTGTGGCGCGGATCGATCAATTGAAACATGTCGAACGTGCGCAGCCGCAGTTCCTGGATCGGAGGCGGATCCCAGAGCCGAGCGCCGGCAAATACGACCAGCAGCGCAAGGCACATCAGCCGCGCAAACCCGAACTTGCGCGCAAACCACCGCCGCAGGATCTTGAGACGTTTCATGGTGGCTGGATATCACGCTTTGGCGGTGAACGGCAGCGTGGATCGGGCCTGCCGACGATCGCGGCCCATCATGCAGCAATCAGGCATGGACGATGAAGTCGCTCGCCTGGAGGTGGGCGACACCCTTCAGAAGGATGGTGTCCGAAGCGTTGATCGTGACCAGGGTGTCAGCGGAATTGGTCGGCGAAGCCGCCACGTGCTGCGCCATCCATGCCCCAAAATCGCTGGCGGTCACGACTGCCGACAAGTCGATATGGTCCTGACCGGGCGTGAAATTGGTGATCGTATCGTTGTTGGAACTGGCGGCGAACACGAACTGGTCCTGATGGCCTGTCCCGATGAAGTCATCTTGCCCGGCCGTGCCAAAGAGCAGGCTAACCGTCTTGCTTGCGTTGTGACTGTCGGCCACGGTGAGCGTGACCGTCTGTATGGCCGCACCTTCACTTGCATCAGTGTAGGTCACGGTCTGCAGCGCGGAATTGATATGCGCCAAGGTATCGGACGTCGACGCCGGACTCAAATTGCTACCCGAGCCGGAGGCAACGAGCGTGAAGGTTTCATTGGCAGCCGCATCGGAGTCGGTGGCCGAGATACCGTGCACAGTGACTTGAGCGTCGTCATGCGTGAGGCTGATCTGGTTGACGTCCATTACCGGCGCATCGTTCGCGCCGTCCACGTCCACCGTGAGTGTCGCAGTGCCGGTCGCGCCATGCGCGTCCGTCGTCTGGACCGTAAACGTATCCGCGAAGGGCCCTTCTTGCAACGCGTTGATCGCAGCCGCGTCGGGAACGTAGGTGTAGCTGCCGTCAGAGTGGACCGTCAGCGCGCCGTAGTGTCCTGGAGCCGTCCCGCAACTATCCGCATTCTGGACAGAATAGGTCAGCGTCACCGTCTCGTCGGCATCGGCGTCGGTGCCCGCGAGATTTCCGGTGAGATTGGAGAAGGTGTCGGTCGCCGCCGTGTCCGTAAGCTTGCCGAGGTTGAGAGCGGACAGCGTTGGCACGTCGTTGGCGCCCGTCAGGTCCACCGTGTATATCGCCGTGGAGGCGGCGCCATGTGCATCCGTGACCTGGACCGTGAAACTGTCGGAATAGTGCAAGCAGCCCGGCAGCGCGTTAATCGAAGCCGCATCGGGAACGTAGGTGTAGGTGCCGTTCGTGTTGAGCGCCAGCGCGCCATAGTGACCCGTGACCTCTCCGACTGCCTGGTGATCTGCGTTCAGCAAGGTGTAGGTCAGCGTATCGCCGGAGTCGGCATCGGTCCCGACCACCTGTCCGGTGAGGTCAGAGAAATTATCCGCTGCGCACGTATCGGTGAGCTGCCCGATGCTACCATCGGTCAACACCGGAGCGTCGTTGGCGCCTGTTACGGCAACCGTGAATGATGCCGTGCCGACAGCACCTTGCGCGTCCGTGGTCTGAATCGTGAAGACGTCCGAACAAGGGCCTTCCGAAAGCGCGTTGATCGAAGCCGCATCGGGAACGTAGGTGTAGGTGCCGTTCGCGTTGACCGTCAGCGAGCCGTACAGGCCAGCCGTCGTCCCATGACTATCCGCGTTCAGAACGGCATAGGTCAGCCCCGCCGTCTCTCCATGGTCGGCGTCGGTTCCGACCAGCATTCCCGTGACGTCCGAGAAGCTGTCGGCGATGGAGGTATCGACGAGCGGATCCGTGGTGACCGCGGCCAAGGTCGGCGCGTCGTTCTTGCCTGTGATCGTGACCGTGACGTCGGTTGTGGCGGTCTCGCCGTAATCGTCCGTGCTCGTGATGGTAGAAACCACCTTCGCGGTCTGGTCCTTGGCGAGGAAGTCCAGCGCGCCGTCGGCGATCGAATAGCTCCAGGTGACGATGCCATTGTTCAGCCCGGCCTGCGGCAGAAGCGTCAGCCCGCTCTTGAGCGCCGCGATCTCGTCAAGCGAGAGCGACGAGGTGAGGTTAGTGCTGTGATCGGCGCCAAGCGAGGTCACGTCCTGGCCGGTGATCTGTGCCGACGGCAGGTCGGTCAGGTCGATGTCGGTGAAGTCAATCGCGCCGGTCGCAGGCGTTGAGGTATCGGAGGTGGCGAAGTCACCGGTGGCGTCCGCCTGCTCGGAGACGCCCCCCGCCAGCACGCCGCCGGCGGTGAAGGCCGGGGCGTGGTCATCGGTCATCGTGATCAGCGTGTGGCCAGTGCCGTCGTCGCTCCCGGCGAAATGGGCATTGCTGTAGTCGGCGCCGGCCAGGTTCAGGCTGATGTGATTGCCGTCCGCATCGGTCACCGTCAGCACGCCGCCGGTCGCGGGATTGGAGTTTGCAACATAGACCGCGCTGGTGCCGAGCCCGTATTTGATCGTCGACAGGTCGATCGTGTCGTTCGCCGACAGCTCCGCGATCGATCCGCCGAACGTATCCGTATCGATCTCAACCGCGGCGCCGTCGCCCGCGAGGTTGATCGTCTGCGCGACCGTGCCTTCGAGCTTCAGCAGCGCACCGGCATCGACGGTGACCGAGCCCGTGCCGGTCAGCAAGCCGAACAGCGACAGCTCGCCATCATGGACCTCGATGCTGCCGGTATTGCTGATGGTGCCCGAGATCGACGCCGTGCCCCAGCTGTCGATGTGGCTGTGATTGACGAGTCCAGGCCCACCCAGGGAGATCGAGGCGCCGTTGAGGAGATCGATGACACCGTCATTGACGATCGACGACGCATTGCCGAAGGCGCTCGTGCCGGCGACCGTCCAGGTGCCGCCGGACTCGTTATTGAAGGTCGCGCTGGCGACCGAGATATTGCCGTTGATGTGGCCGGTGTTGTTGATCGTGAGGCTGCCACCGATCTCGATGATCGCGTCGGTCGCGGAGGTCACGCTCGAAGCGGCGGGCGGCCCGATGGTGCCGGAATTGTTGATCACCGAACCGGTCGTATCCTGCTGGATGTGGATCGCCGCATTGCCACCGGCGCCCACGATGGAGCCGGAATTGACGATGTGGATCGAACCGGTCGCGCCCGAAAACTCCAGCGTCGCGCCAACATCGACGATTACCTTGCCTGAACCGGCGATGCCGCCCGCAAGGTCGAGAATGCCGCTCTGGACCTCGATGATGCCAGTGTTGGTGACGCTGCCCGTGACCGTATCGACGCCGGCGCTGTAGAGATTGCCGGCATTGCTCAGGCTGCCGCCGTTGATCGAAACGTCGGTCAGATAGAGCTTCGAGGTGCCGTCGACCGTGATCGACCCAGCACTGCTGTTGCTAACGGTGAGATTTGCCAGCTTCAGCGTGCCGTGGTTGACTGCCTCAAGAGCCGCAGTGTTGGAGATATCCTCACCGGAGACGTCGAGCACGCCGCCCTTCGCCTGAATGAGATTGTGATTGGTGATGGCGTGAAGCGTGGCGGGATCAATCGTCAGCGTACCGCTGGTGACCGTGATCGTGCCGGTGTTGGTAATGTCGGCATTGTCGATGGCGCTGGTGCCGGTCGATTCCAGCGTACCGGCAATCGTCACCGTGCCGCCGTCGATGGTCGCGCCCTGAAGATCGAGTGCCGAGCCGGACTCGACCGAGACACTACCGCTGCCGGTGTCGGTCACCGTCATCCCGATCAGCTTCAGTGTCCCATGATTGATCGCCGCCAGCGTGCCGGTGTTTGCGATGGCTTCGCCGTTGATGTCGAGCTCGGCGCCATTGGCCCTGAGGATGCCGCCATTCGCGATCGAGCTTGCGGAGGTCGTCGCCAGCAGCGTCAACGCGCCCAGGGTTGCCTCGATCAGATAGTTGTTCGAGATGTTGGCGTCGGTAATCGCAGTTGTGCCGGTCGAATTCAGCGTGCCCGAAACGGTGAGCGCGCCGCCTGTCAGGCTCGCACCGTTCAATGTCAGCTTGCTGCCTGCATCGACCTTGACCGTGCCATGATTGGCGATTGCGGTGCCCGCAACTATCACGTCATCCAGCGTCAGGATGACGCCGCTCTCGACCGTCACGGCAGTGGTGCTCAGCGTCGCCGATTGATCGATCTTGCTGGCGCCGGTGACATCGATCGTGCCGAGACCGTTGATCGTACCACCGCTGATCGTCGCGCCGTTAACTGTCAGCTTGCCGTTGGCATCGACCGTGACGTTACCGGCATTCGCGACCGTCGAGCCCTGGTCGATCGTCAGCGCGCCATTCGTCAGCACCTCGATCGTGCCGGTGCTCGCATTCGTGATCGTCTCGTGGTCCAGCGCGTTGCCGGTGCCGCTGACCTTCAACGCCGCGTTGTTGTTCAGGATGCCGCCGCTCAGCACCGCAGCGCCGGTCAAATCGATCTCGCCATTGCCGGTGACCGTGCCGGTGCCGTTGATCGTCGCCCCGTTGACCGTCAGCTTGCCGTTGGCATCGACCGTGACGTTACCGGCATTCGCGACCGTCGAGCCCTGGTCGATCGTCAGCGCACCGTTCGCCAGCACTTCGATCGTGCCGGTGCCCGCGTTCGTGATTGTTCCATGGTCTAGCGCGTTACCCGTGCCGCTGACCTTGAAGGCCGCGTTGTTGTTCAGGATGCCGCCGCTCAGCACCGCAGCGCCGGTCAAATCGATCTCGCCATTGCCCGTGACAGTCCCGGTACCGCTGATCGTGGCGCCGTTAACTGTCAGCTTGCCAGCGGAATCGATCGTGACGTTGCCGGCATTCGCGACAGTCGAGCCCTGGTCGATCGTCAGCGTGCCGTTCGCCAGCACCTCGATCGTGCCGGTGCTCGCATTCGTGATCGTCTCATGGTCGAGCGCGTTGCCGGTGCCGCTGACCTTGAAGGCCGCATTGTTGTTCAGGATGCCGCCGCTCAGAACCGCGCCGCCGGTCAGATCGATCTCGCCATTGCTGGTGACCGTACCGGCACCATTGATCGTGGCGCCGTTCACCGTCAGCTTGCCGTTGGCATCGACCGTGACGTTGCCGGCATTCGCAACCGTCGAGCCCTGGTCGATCGTCAGCGCGCCGTTCGCTAGCACTTCGATCGTGCCGGTCGTCGCATTCGTGATCGTTTCGTGGTCCAGCACGTTGCCGCTGCCGCTGACCTTGAAGGCCGCGTTGTTGTTCAGGATGCCGCCGCTCAGCACGGCAGCGCCGGTCAGGTCGATCTCGCCGTTGCCGGTGACAGTCCCGGCACCGTTGAGCGTGGCGCCATTGACTGTCAGCTTGCCGTTGGCATCGACCGTGACGTTACCGGCATTCGCGACCGTCGAGCCCTGGTCGATCGTCAGCGCGCCGTTCGCCAGCACTTCGATCGTGCCGGTGCTCGCATTCGTGACCGTCTCGTGGTCCAGCACGTTGCCGGTGCCGCTGACCTTAAAGACCGCGTTGTTGTTCAGGATGCTGCCGCTCAGCACCGCAGCGCCGGTGAGATCAATCTCACCGTTGCCGGTGACCGTGCCGGTGCCGCTGATCGTGGCGCCGTTGACCGTCAGCTTGCCGGTGGCGTCCACCGTGACGTTGCCGGTGTTGGCGACGCCGGAGCCCTGGTCGATCGTCAGCCAGCCATTCGCCAGCACCTTGATCGTGCCGCCGGACGTGTTTGCGACGGTCTCGTGGGCGAAATCCGCCGTGCCCTTGACGTTGACCGCCCCTGAATTGTTCAGCGTGCCGTTCTTGAGGACGCTGCTGCCGTCGAGTTCCAGCGTGCCGGCGATGGTGACCGTGCCGCCGCTGATGGTGGCGGTGTCGACGATCAGCGTCGTGCCGGCATCGGCCTTCAGCGTGCCGCCGGCATTGTTAATTCCGGCGAGCGTCTTCAGCGTGCCGCCGAACAGCTCGATCGTGCCGGAATTGGTGATTGTGGTGCCGTTGGCGAAATCGCCGCCGCCCTTGAGCGTCAGGTAGCCGGCATTGGTGAGGACGCTGCTGTCCAGGAACTCAGCCTTGCCACCAACCGAGATCGTGCTTGCCGTGAAATTGGTGAGCTTCGAATCGGCCTTGAGGCTGATCTCGCCCGCAATCGTCAACGCACTCTTGTTGATGACTTCCGGCGCCTTGTGGCCGACCGCGGTGTCGTAGTCGTTCATCGTGATCGACTTGGCAAAGGCTGCCGTGTCGATCGTCACCGGATAGGACGGCGTCAGCCCATGCAGCTGGTCGGTGATGACGATGACGTCGTCATTGATGGTCGGGACCGTGCCGGTTGCCCAGTTGGCCGCATCCTTCCAGAAGCCGCCCGAGGGAGCGCCGGGCTTGTCGGTCGCGATCCACACCACGGCGGGAGCGTCGGTGCCGGTGATCGTGACGGTGATGGTCTGCTGCGAGGTGGCGCCTTGCGCGTCCTTGAGCGTCACGGTGTAGACCAGCGTCAGCACCTCACCCTTGGGGATGAAGTCGGCGAGATAGACCGGCAGGTCAGCCAGCGACCAGTTGATGGTGCCGGTGCCGTCTCCGGTGCTATCGGCGCCCGCCGCGATCGCGACCGACATCGCGCTCTGGAACGCCGCAAGCGGCCCCGGCGGAACGGTGCCGTCAGGCAGGGTCGCGCTGCTCAACGCCACCGACACCGTATGCTTGTCGGTGAGATCGACGTCGTCGAAGCTCAGCGTGCCCGACGTGGGAACATCGCTGGTGAGCGGGCCACCCGGCACGCTGGTGCCGCCTTCGAAGATGATGGTCGGAACGCTGGTGGTGATCACCGGCTTGTCGTTGGTGCCGGTGATCGTGATGGTGATGTCGATGGTCGACGTTTCGGGATTGACCGAGAAATTATTGTTGACGCGGACCTTGTAGGTCAGCGTCAACGTTTCGCCCGCCGCGAGGAAGTCGAAGACGTGGTCGGGAATCGTGTAGGTCCAGACCGCCGAGCCGTTGTTGTTGTTACCGGCGGCTGCGGCCACGCTGAGCTGGATCTGCGTTGCCGCGATGTCCTGCTTCTGGAGCGCAGAGAGCGCGCCGGTGACATCCTGCTGGCCGGCGTTCTTGTAGACAAAGTTCGGCGCATCGCCGAGGTCTATGCTCACCGTTGGCAGATCGGCCAGGTTTTGATCGACGAAGGTGATGCGACCGGAGATGGTATCGTAATGAGTTGTGTCGCCGGTCGTGCCCGCGCGCTCGATCATCTCGAACGCCGTCTTCACATTGCCGTTGAGATCGAGGCTTTGACGAACGGGCGGGCCGGGAATGCGGGTGCTGGTCGACGGATTATGGCCGGTCCCCTGCGATCCCGGCTCAGGGAGATGCGTGAAGGTCGCGGTCGCGGTGGCACCGGTATCCGTCTTGATGAAGACAATGTTGCCGGTCTGCGTGATCGAGTCGGTGAAGTTCTGGGTCAGCTTGGTGTTGCTGTTGTTGTCCGTGAACTTCAGCGTGAACACGTCCGTGATCAGCTTCTGGATGTCCGGCGACATCAGCGCATTGGAGATCGAGACGTTGCCGCCGCTGATCTGGATCATCTGGCCGGCCTGGTTGACCGTCGCGATCGGCAGCAGCGTGACCTTGTCGAACAGGATGTAGGAGCCCGTCGTGCCGTTCGGCTCGACCAGCACCTGGAAGCTTGCCTGCGGCTGCGGATCGCCGCCGCCAGCGGGAACGACGAAGTTGATCTGGCTCAGCACCGCCGTACCGCGGATGCCCATGGTGGCGACCGGCGTGTCGACCTTCATGTCGCCGTGCTTAGCGGTCTCACCGGCAACGAAAGTGATGGTGCCTGCGACCAGACTGAGCAGAGAGGAATTGTTCGACCCGTTGGGGTCGTAGACCATATCGTTCAGCACCATCCGCGCATTGGAGGACAGGCCGAACACCGTGCCGTCGATGAACGTAATGCCGAGCGTCGAGTCGCCGCCGGTCGAGACCACGTCGCCCTTCTCGACGTTGTCGCCATTGTTCAGGATGACGGAGACGCCGTTACGGACCGCGGTCGCGCTGCCGGAGAGCTTGGTGACGTGGCCGATGACCTGCGCGGCGGCAATGCCTGAGGCGGCCTGCGCGTATTGCACATGGCCGGTGAGTGCGTTGACGACGTCGCCGGTGAGGTGCGCGCCGTCGGGCGAGGCGATCGCCGCGCGCTTGTCGCCCCTGAAATAATCGTGAACGACGAAATCGTGCCCATCATGAGACAGCACGAGATCGAGACCGGCGCGCTTGAAATCGCCGTTGAAGATCAGGTTCGGGTCGGGAACCACGAATGCGCCATCGGGCACGTGGCCGTGTGCCTTCGCAGTAAAGGAATCGACATGGCCATCGGCGGGCGATCGGGAACCCAAGCCGTCCAAGGAAATCGCGGCGTCAAATTTGCCAGCGTAATTCAATCCGGGCACCAAAAAAGGAGTTAAAATCTAAGTAAGTATCGCTCGCCTAAACTTGCATATCATTACCAAGTCCTTAGCGAAACCACCTATTGCTTGTGTGATTTCGCATCACCAAGCGGTCGATGCTCTCGGACGGCTGGGCACCTGCAGGGAAGCCAAAGTAATCTTTCAAATACTCATAAGTAAAGTAGCGCTTATTTTCGCTCATTTTCAGTAACCTCATGTATTCTATTGCAGAAATCTGGCAATAGATACTTCTGTCATCTTTTGTTCGTGGTGCCCCGCACCACCCTGCGGCAAATACGGGGCCAAATCTGTGATCCAGCTAACAGAACTCACGAAATAGCCAGCCGTTAGCCATAAGGCGCAGAATCAGTTCCACAACAACTTCTGCCTGCAATTGGTCCCTCTTCGCGGCAACTGCCGCCCTCCTAGCCGGCGAATCGTAAAATTTTACGCAATATGAGCAGGCCCGTTTCAGCCTGTTGCCCGGTTTTGGGACCCCAGGCCGGGCGCGTTAAGCAGAACAAAACCGCCCGCCTCGCACTATCTCCGCGAAAGCAACAAAGCCCGGCACGTGCAGGTCGAGGGGGACCTGGCGAAGCCGGAAGGGGATGTCAGATGGAGACCGCTGCTCGTTCGCGCGCTTGGCGCGCTATCCTTGTGCTGTGCGGATTGATCCTACTCGGATCGGCCGCCGAGCTTCGCGCTGGCACGCTACTATCGCCGGGAGCCGGCGTCCTCGTGCGCAAATCCGCCGAGCCGTTCGGCGTGTTCGCCTTCGCCATCTCCGCCGGCAGCCTGCAACAGAAATGGCTCGCCCTGAGGTCCAGGCTCGACGATGACATGGTGCAGCTCGCCCTGTGCGACGGCGATCGGGACAATTGCGCTTCGCCCGCTGCGCTGAAACTGCTCGCGATCGTCGACCAGGCCCGCAGCCGTGACGGCCGCGCCCGGCTGGGCGAAACCAATCGCGCCATCAACCTCGGCATCCGCGCCGCCGATGACGGTTCTGAGGACGTCTGGAGCTCGCCGCTCGCGACCTTCGCGCGTGGCGCCGGGGATTGCGAGGACTATGCCATTGCCAAGCTCGCCGCTCTTAAGCTCGCGGGCATTGCCGCGGAAGATCTCCGCATCGTCGTGGTGCGCGACCTCAGGGCCGGCGAAGAGCATGCGATTGCCGCTGCACGGCTCGACGGCCACTGGCTGATGCTCGACAACCGTCGCATGGCAATGGTCGAGGACGACGCTGCACGGAGCTACCAGCCGCTGTTCGTGCTCTACCAGTCGGCCGTGTTGAAATATGTCGACGAGCCCGTGCGGTTCTCGATGATCGCCGCCGAGGCGCGTTGATCTTGTTGTAGCCCGGTATAAAGTACGCTTACCCCACAAAGTCATTTCGCCGCGCGATTCGGGACGCTAGCATGCCCGCGGCTATGCGGGGGCGACTGGAATGCGGTTCATCGTGCTGACTATGCTTGCGCTGCTGGCCTTGCCGGCGGCTCCAGGCTTCGCGCAATCCAGCCCGTCCGACCGCTCCGTCGCCGACAGGCTGCCGCTGTTCGCCAGGAACAACTGCCAGCAGATCCGCGATCCCGGCAATCAATTGTTCTGCGGTGATGCCGAGCTTGCCGCCGCCGCCGAGAAGCTGAGCACGGGAATCGAGGCGCGGCTTGCCCGCCTGCCCGATCGCCTGCCCGGGATCGAGGAGAACGCGATCTGGATCCGCCAGCGCAATCTCGGTTGCGGCATCGTCGGCCAGACCGCGATCCGCGCCGAAGATTTCGACCGGGTGAAGGCATGTCTTCTCAAGGTGACCGATGAGCGCGCAGCGATCGTACGCGATCCGGATTTCGACTGTCTCGCCGCCAACACCGCCGCGGGCGCGCTGATCTGTGCGGACCCGTCGCTGGCGCTGGCCGAGACTGAGTTGAACAGCCAGGTTCTCGGCCTGATCGGCAAGCTCGATCCGACCGCGGCGCGCTTTGCCTTCGCCGAATACGGCCGGTGGACGCGGGAGCGCGATCGCAAATGCAATCTGGTTGGCAAGGAGAACGTGCCGCTCGGGGAGCTCGAGTCCGCGGAGGACTGTCTCGCCGGCTATCTGAAGCACAAGGCTGACGAGATTGGCACGGCGAAAGGCGATCCGAAGAAGGTGTTCGGCCGGCAGGTCGCAGCCCACTCGCCCGACACCGATGCCGTCGATTTCTGCGCCGCGCGAATCCACGCGGCCAATTCCTGCGGCAACTTCCTCCGCATCAACCGCGTCTACGCACTCGACAGCCAGGTGGGCGAGCAGGAAGCGCAGGTCACGGGCGAGATCGAGATGGCCGTGCTGGCGCCCTTCGCCACCTGCAGCAAGATCGCCACGACCTGTACGGGCACCTGCTGGGATGCCAGAACGGGTCGTCCGCAGCCCGGCGTCGGCAACAAGGAGCGCTCCACGGACGCCTTCAACGTCACACGCCGCCTGCGGATCCAGCGCACGTTTGCATTTGTCAAAGCCGCCGATGGCTGGCGCTGCCGGGAAGACGAACTGGCCCCGGTGAATTCAGGCACCGCAGGTGGGGGATCGTAGGGCTGTGTGCTCTCCCTCTCCCCGCTCTTCGCAGGGAGAGGGTTGGGGTGAGCGGCTGCTTCAGCGAATCCGGTGACAGTTAGACTCGCGGAGAGCCCCCTCACCGGGAAATTTGCTGCGCAAATTCCCGCCTCTCCCCGCATGCGGGAAGAGGCGAAGAAATCAAAACATCAGATTGTCCTTCACCAGAACCCAGCGGCCGCCCTTGACCTGCTGCACCTGGGTGATGGTGTTGGCGAGGTGGTCGGTCTTGGAGAATTTGGTCGGCGGCGAGTTGAAGATGTCGAGGAACTTGTCGCCCGATTCCAGCGCGTCCAGCATCTTCTGGCCGGTCAGATCCTTGCCCGCCTTGTTGGCGTAAAACGCGAACGTCATCACCGCATTGTAGCCAATGATGGCCTGCGTGTTGGCATCGGTGCTGAACATCTTCTTGTAGTTGACCAGCCAGTCCTTCACCTTGCCCTTTGCGGTGTCCTCATAGGGAATCTCGAATCCGGACGCAGCATAGAGGCCTTCGACCGCCTCCTTGCCGAGCATGGGCACCTCCATCACGTTGGTCGGCGTCGCGCCGAGAAAGGTGACCTCCCAGCCGAGCTTCTTGGCTTCCGTCATCGCGCCGATGGGCTCACGGAGCACAGCGCCGAGCACAACGAGGTCGCAGCTGTCGGACTTCATCTTGGCGATCTGCGCGCTGAAGTCGGAGGCACCGCGCTTGTAGCTCGTGATCGAGGCCGGCTGCACCTTCATGGCAGTAAGCTGCTGGTTGAAGCCGTCGAGCACGTTCTTCCCGTACTCGTCGTCCTGATGCATGATGCAGGGTTTCTTGAAGTTCTTCCACTCCATCATGTATTTCAGCGCCGCCCGCGTACTCTCGACATAGGGCAGCAGATTGTTGAACTTCAGCCGCTCCTGCGGCTTGGCGGGATCGAACTTGAACGTGAACTCCGCCGCCGTCAGCGGGAAGAGCTGAAGCACGCCGGCGTCGAGCAGGATATCCTGCGCCGCCAGCACGGTCGGCGAGCCCATTGGCCCCACCATCGCGAAGATCTTGTCGCGCTCGATCAACTTCTGCGACGCGAGCACGGCCTTCTTCGGATCGTAGCCGCTGTCCTCGACGACAAGCCGAATCTTCCGCCCCTGGACGCCGCCGGCGGCGTTGATCTCCTCGACCGCCATCTTCATGCCGTTCGAGACTGGCACACCCCAGCCCTTGATCGGCCCCGACAGATCCTGATGGGTGCCGATGACGATCTCGGAGGCCGAGATGCCCTCATTGGTGACCTTGGTCTGCGCCGCGGCAGGCAGACAGGTGAGCACCACCGCGCCTGCCGCAAAGCCGAACGTTTTCAACGATCTCGACATTGAAGTCTCCTCTCCTTGGGGCCCTTATGATGCGAAGGGTGGGGCCTTCACTCCTTCCCTGTTATTCAAACAAGATTGTTCAAGCCACCGCCCGCGCCGGATACATCGCGTCGATCTCGGCGGCATAACGCTTGTTCACGAAGCCGCGCTTCAGCTTCATGGTTGGCGTCAGCTCTTCGTCCTCCGGGGTGAGCTGGCGTTCGATCAGATAGAATCTCTTGATGGTCTCGACGCGGGCGAAATTGGCATTGACCGTTTCGATTTCGCGCCAGATCAGGTCCTGGATCTCCGCCGCGCGGCACAGGCTGGCATAATTGGTGAAGGGGATGTCGTGGTCCTGCGCGAATTTCTCGACATTCTCCTGGTCGATCATCACGAGGCAGGTGAGGTATGGCCGCTTGTCGCCGATCACCACGGAATCCGAGATGTAGGGCGAGAATTTCAGTTGATTTTCGATTTCGGACGGCGTGATGTTCTTGCCCCCGGAGGTGATGATGATGTCCTTCATCCGGTCGGTGATGCGGACGAAGCCCTCATTGTCGATGGTGCCGACGTCGCCGGTATGCAGCCAACCGCGATGGTCGATGGTCTCGGCTGTCCTCTCCGGCTGGTTCAGGTAGCCCATGAACAGGAAGTCGCCCCTGATCAGGATTTCCCCCTCGGGTGACAGCGCGACTTCGCCCCAGGAAACCGCCTTGCCTACCGAGCCGAGCTTGATCCGCTCCGCCGGCATCATGGTGGCGACCCCGCAATTCTCGGTCTGGCCGTAGACCTCGTGAATGTCGATGCCGAGCGCGAGATACCAGCGGATCAGCTCCGGCGCGATTGGCGCCGCGCCGGTGAAGGCGATGCGGCAACGGTCGAGCCCGATCATGCGTCGGATGTTGCGGAAGACGACCCGGTAAGCGATGCCGTTGGCGAGCCGCAACGGCAGCGGCGGCGGCTTGCCTTCAATCCTGCAATCGACCATGCGATAGCCGATGTCGATGGCGCGGCGGTAGACCCATTGCTGCAACCGCGTCGCATCCTTCAGCGCGATGGTGATCGCGGAATAGAATTTCTCCCAGATCCGCGGCACCGCGAGGAAGATGGTCGGCTGCACCTCGCGCAGATTGTCCGGCACAGTCTCCGGACTCTCGGCAAAATTCATCACCGAGCCAAGCGCGACCGAGATGTAATAGCCGCCGATCCGTTCGGCGACGTGGCAAAGCGGCAGGAAGATCAGCCGGTCCTCGTTCTCGCGCGCCGGAATGAAATCGTTGGCGTGCCGCATCTGGTGCGTGACGCTACGGTTGGCGTGCATGGCGCCCTTGGGCGGACCCGTGGTGCCGGATGTATAGACGAGGACCGCGAGATCGCTTGCGCTACGACTGTCGACCATCTCCTGCCACAGCGCCTCGCGGCCGGCCATGTGGTTGCGCCCGAGCGCGCGAAACTCGTCGAGCGACATCACCATTTCATCGGAGAAGCCGCTGAGGCCCTCCATGTCGAACACGATGATCTTTCGCAGAGACGGGCAGCGTGCGCGACAGGCCAGGATCTTGTCGAGTTGCTCCTCGTCCTCGGCGAAGATCACCTTCGTCCGGGAATCGTTGACGAGATATTCGACTTGGGATGAGGCATCGGTCGGATAGATCCCGGAAGAGACGCCGCCGGCGCACAGAATGCCCATGTCGACATGGACCCATTCCGGCACGGCGTTGGCGATGATGGAAGCAACGTCGCCGGGCCTGAAGCCGATGGCATGCAGCGCGTAGGCGACCTCCTTCGAGATCTCCAGCCATTCGCGCCAGCTGGTCGGCTGCCAGATCCCGAATTTCTTCTCGCGTATAGCCGGCCTGTCGCCCCGCGTCTCCGCGGCGCGCAAAAAGCTTTTCGCGATCGTGTCAGCGACCGTCAGCACCGCCGGTCGGGCCATGCACGTCTCCTCCCTGTCGCGTTCCCCTCCGCTGCCTGCCTTGCCGGCGGTCTATATTGGCGGATGGGCTTTGGTATTTAAGGCTTTTTCTAACGCCAAGTCTTCCCTTAACGCCAAGTCTTCCTCTAACGCCAAGTCTTCTTCTTTTTCCAGCGCCGCTCGCCTCGTGCGCCCGCTTCCTTGGCGCCAAGGTAGAATTCCTGGATGTCCTTCGAATGCATCAAGCGGTCGCAGCTGTCGTTCATCACGATCCGGCCGGTCTCCAGTACATAGCCATAATGCGCCGTCTCCAGCGCCACCTTGGCGTTCTGCTCGACCAGCAGGATCGACATGCCCTGCTCCTCGTTGACGCGCCGGATGATCGCGAAGATTTCCTTCACCAGGATCGGCGACAGCCCAAGCGAGGGCTCGTCGAGCAGCAACAGAGTCGGCCGGTTCATCAGCGCGCGGCCGATCGCGAGCATCTGCTGCTCGCCGCCGGAGAGCTGTCCGGCCGGCTGGTTGATGCGCTCCTTCAGCCGCGGGAAATAGCCGTAGACGCGCTCCAGATCGTCCGCAACGCCGTTACGATCCTTGCGCGGATAGGCCCCCATCATCAGGTTCTCGCGCACGGAGAGGAACGGGAACACCTCGCGTCCCTCCGGCACGTGGCTGAGGCCCAGCCGCACGATCCTGTCCGCCTCCATGCGTTGAATCGACTTGCCCATGAACTCGATGGCGCCCTTCTGCGGATCGAGAATGCCCGAGATCGTCTTCAGCACCGTCGTCTTGCCGGCGCCGTTGGCGCCCAGCAGCGTGACGATGCGGCCGCGCGGCACTTCGAGCGAGATGCCGCGGATGGCCATGATCGGCCCGTAATAGCTCTCGATGTTGGAGAGTTTCAGGATGATGTCTGGTGTTACCACGGCATCCATCGCGTCAGGCTCCCAGATAGGCGGCAACGACATCGGGGTGCTGTTGCACTTCGGCGGGCGAGCCCATCGCCAGCACCCGGCCGTAGTTCAGGGCGATGACGCGGTCGGAGACGCGGTTGACCAGCGACATATCGTGCTCGACCATGAGCACGGTGACGCCGAGCTCGCTCTTCAGGTCGCGGATCCAGAACGACATGTCGTCGGTCTCCTCCACGTTGAGGCCGGAGGACGGCTCGTCGAGCAGGATCAGCTTCGGCTCCGAGCACAGCGCGCGGGCCAGCTCGATCACCTTGCGCACGCCGTAAGGCAGACCCGAGATCAGCTTGTCGCGGTAGGGCTCGAGATCGAGGAATTCGATGACCTGTTCGACCCTGCGGCGATGCACCTTCTCGTCGGCGCGCACGCCCGGCAGGAACAACAGCTCCTGCCAAAGCTGCGTGGTCGAATGCCGGTGGCGGCCGACCAACAGGTTCGACAACACCGTCGCATTCTCGAACAGTTCGATGTTCTGGAACGTGCGGGCGATGCCGAGCCTTGCGATGTCGTGGGGCGGCTGCTCCGTGATGTCCTGGTCTTCGAAGAAGATGCGACCCGAGGTCGGGCGGTAGATCCGCGAAATCAGGTTGAAAATCGAGCTCTTGCCGGCACCGTTGGGCCCGATGATCGAGAGGATCTCGCCCTTCTCGACCGCGAACGACACCGCATCGACGGCCTTCAGCCCACCGAAATGCAGGGACAAGTTCTCGGCGCGAAAATAGCTCATCGGTTGCGCTCCGACTTCACGTAGATCTTCTGCCGCTTGAAGGTGGCGCGCTTGTAGAGCGGGAACAGCTGGAAGAAGAGTTTGATCTTGAGCCAGCGGCCGTAAAGCCCGAGCGGCTCGAACAGCACGAACAATACGATGATGATGCCGTAGATCGCGCCTTTCAGGCCGTTGAGCGAGGCAAAGGCCGCGACCTTGGACTGGACATTGGCTGCGGCTTGCGTGCCCGCTCCGAAGGTCGCTGCAATGCCGGCGATGATGCCGGGCATGTCGTCCTTGAGGTAGGTCAGGAACGGATCGATCATCACGATGAAGATTGCCCCCAGCACCGCGCCGTGCAGGCTGAAGGTGCCGCCGATCAGGATTACGATGATGAACTCGATCGAGAGTTGGAGCGTGAACATCTCCGGCGAGATGAAGGAGAGCTTGTGCGCAAACAACACGCCGGCGAAGCCGGTGATCGCCGCGGAGATCGCAAAGGACTTCACCTTGTACAGCGCGACATTGACGCCCATGCTGCGCGCAGCGGTCTCGCTGTCGCGGATCGCGACGAAGGCGCGCCCGGTGGGCGAACGCAGCAGATTGAGCGTACCGACGATGGTCAGCACCAGCACGGCGAGGCAGAGGAAATAGAAAGTGGGGCTGTCGCGCGGCACCGCAACGCCGAGCAGCGACAGCGTCTTCACCCGCATGCCCTCGTTGCCGTGGGTCACGCTCTCCCAACGCGCCAGGATCTCCTCGACGATCAAGGCGAAGGAGATAGTGGCGATGACGAGGTAGATGCCCTGGAGCCGCAGCGCGGGAAAGCCGACCAACGCGCCAATGCAACCGGACAGAAGGCCTGCGGCGAGGAAGTAGACCGGGAACGGCACGTTGTACGTCTGCAAGTACGCCGCCGTGTAGGCGCCGATCGCGAGGAACGCCGCGTGCCCGAGCGAGGCCTGCCCGGTGAAACCGGTCAGGATCAGCAGCGCCACGCCGACGGTCGCATAGATGCAGACGAAGACGAGCTGGCTCATCAGATAGCTGGAGAGCACATAGGGCGCGATCAGCAGCACGGCCAGCAGGAGACCGTATGAGACGTAATAGCCCGAATGCGGAAACAGCCTGATGTCGTCCTCGTAGTCGGTCTTGAACAGGAAGCGCATGCGTTCAGACCTTCTTGCGGACGTGAAGGCCGAACAGGCCTTCGGGCTTGAGCAAGAGCACGGCGAGCAGCACGATGTAGGGCGCGACGTCCTTCCAGCCCTCGGCCAGATAGAAGCCCGCCATGCTCTCGATGACGCCGATCAGGACGCCGCCGACCACGGCGCCGGGGATCGAGCCGAAGCCGCCGAGCACGGCGGCCGGAAACGCCTTGAGGCCGAGCACGAGGCCGACATTGGAATGGATGAAGGTGATCGGCGCCAGCAGCACGCCGGCGCAGGTCGCGACCGCAGCGCTGATCGCCCAGACGATCGACACCACGCGCTTGACCGGAATGCCCATGTAATAGGCCGCGAGCATGTTCTCGGAACTGGCGCGCATCGCAGTGCCGAGCGTGGTCTTGTTGAAGAACAGATAGAGCAGCGTGCACAGGATCATGGTCGCCGCGATCACCGAGAGCTTGTCGTAGGCGAGCACCAGCGGGCCGATGCGCAGCACGCCCTGGCTAAACGGCGTCTCGATCTTCAGATCATCGGTCCCCCAGATCATGCCTGCGATCGAGCGCAGGAAATAGCCGAGCCCGATGGTGGCCATGATGATGGAGAATTGCGGATAGCCGAGGATCGGCCGCACCACCACGCGCTCGGCCAGCATGCCGAACAGCGCCATCGCCGCCACCGCACCGGCAAAGCCGATCCAGTAGTTCAGCCCCATCATGCCGATGAAGGTGAAGGCAAAGAAGCCGCCCAGCATCATCAAATCGCCCTGGGCGAAATTGACGACCTCGGTGGCTTTGTAGACAAGCACGAAGCCGAGCGCGATCAGGCCGTAGACGCAGCCGAGCGCAACACCGCTGACCAGCTGCTGAACGAAATCCAGCATCGTCGCGCATCCTCCCGATACAACCGGCGGTTCTTCCTGACCGCCTTGCCGCATCTTGTGTTCAGTCGCTACGCAGTCGTTTCGCTGCGTTCGCGCCATTCGTCCCTTCACCAATTCAGCCTGAACCGCCAAGCGCTGTCAACAAACGGTGACTTGCCATTAGTCCAATCCGGATGACGGAATTTGCGGCAGCGCGATTCACGGTGCCGAAACATCTTCGGGGCATGGTCGCGAGCGATGCAAAACCGCAAGGTGTGGCCGTGATGAAGCGGGACGACTCGGCGCTCGAAGTCATGGGGTTAACGAAGTGTTTTGACCGTCTGGCGGTCGATAACCTCGATCTCACCATCCATGCCGGCGAATTCTATGCGCTGGTCGGCCCCAACGGCGCCGGCAAGACCACCACTTTGCGCATGGTTGCAGGCCTTTTGCGGCCCGATGCCGGCTCGGTCTCCATCTTCGGCATCGATGCGCTCCAAAACCCCGTCGCCGCCAAGCAGGTGATGGCGTGGGTCTCCGACGAGCCCATGATCTATGACAAGCTCACGCCGCTCGAATATCTCGAGTTCGTAGCCGGTCTGTGGGGCATCGCACCATCGGCCTCGGAACCGGTCGCCGCGGAGCTCCTGAACTCGCTCGGGCTCGAGCCGCACCGGCACGAACGCTGCGAGGGCTTTTCCAAGGGCATGCGCCAGAAGGTCGCCCTCGCCGGCGCCCTGGTGCACGATCCCCGCCTCATCATCCTCGACGAGCCGCTGACGGGACTGGACGCCGTCTCCGCCCGCCATGTCAAGGGACTCCTGAGCGAGCGCGTCCGCGCCGGCTGCACCGTCATCATGACCACGCATATCCTCGAGGTCGCCGAACGCATGGCCGACCGCATCGGCGTGATCGCAGCCGGCCGCCTGGTTGCCGAGGGCACGCTGACTGAGCTCCGGCAGCAAAACGGGCACGCCGATACCAGCCTGGAAGATCTCTTCATCGCGCTGGTGACCCTCCAGGAAGCCGCATGAGCTCGGCCACCGCGCTGTCCTGGTTCGCCCGCCACGAGCTCCGGCTCGCCTGGCGCGAATGGCTCGCCATGATGACCGGCGGGCGGCGCAATCGAACGCGTGCCGCGGTGATCGGCCTGCTGTTCTTCGCGGCGCTGCTGCACGTCCCGGCCTGGGCGGTGATCGGCCGCTTCGCCGACCTGCAATTGCCGCTCGACAAATCCTCGCTGATCGTGATTTCGGCGACAATTTTTCTGGCCTGGACGCTGATGCTGTCACAGGCGATCGAATCGGTGACGCGGGTGTTCTACGCACGCGCCGATCTCGACCTCATCATGTCCTCACCCGCGACGCTGGCCAATCTGTTCTCGGTGCGCATCGCCGCGATCGCGCTCGCCATCACGGTGATGGCGCTGCTGTTCTCGACACCCTTCATCGACGTGCTGGTGTTCGGGGGCGGCGCGCGCTGGCTTGCAGCGTTCGGCGTCGTCGTCGCGATGGGCCTGTCGGCCGCAGCGATCGCGATCGCCGTCACCATCCTGCTGTTCCGCCTGATCGGTCCGGCGCGGACACGGTTCGTCGCCCAGATCCTCGCCGCCATCATCGGCGCCGGCTTCGTGATCGCGCTCCAGGTGGCGGCGATCATGTCCTACGGCACGCTGTCGCGCTTCACCATCCTGACCTCGGGTAGCTTGGCCGCTTACGCGCCCGATGCCGACAGCATCTGGTGGTGGCCGGCGCGGGCGGCGATGGGGGATGCCGAAGCGCTGCTGCTGCTCCTGGCGCTCGGCCTCGTGCTGCTCGGAGGCGTCATGGCGATCTTCTCGGGCCGCTTTGCGGACACGGCGATCGATGCCGCCGCCTATGGCGCGTCCGGCCGTCGCAGCGCGAAGGAGCGCCCGTTCCGCGGCGGACCGCGGCAGCATGCCCTACGGCGCAAGGAATTTTCGCTGCTCTGGCGCGATCCCTGGCTGATCTCGCAGACGCTGATGCAGCTGCTCTATCTGGTGCCGCCGGCATTGCTGCTCTGGCGCAACTTTGCCGACAGCTCCGCGGCGCTGACGCTGATCACGCCCGTCATCGTCATGGCGGCGGGACAACTCGCCGGCGGGCTTGCCTGGCTGACGCTCTCGGGCGAGGACGCGCCCGACCTGGTTGCGACCGCGCCATTGCCGCCGTCCAGCGTCATCCGCGCCAAGATAGAGGTGGTGCTGATCGCGATCGGCGTCATCTTCTGCCCGCTGATCGCGGCGCTCGCTTTCGCCTCGGCGTTCCAGGCCGCGGTCAGCGCCGGTGCGGTCATCGTCAGTGCGGCCTCCGCCACCGCAATCCAGCTCTGGTTCCGGGTGCAAGCCCGGCGCAGCCAATTCCGCCGCCGCCAGACCTCGTCGCGGCTTGCGACCTTTGCCGAGGCGTTCTCCTCGATCGGCTGGGCTGCCAGCGCCGCGCTGGTGCTCACGCTGCCCATCGTCGGCCTCGTCAGCAGCCTGATCACCGCGAGCCTCGTCGCCCTCACCTGGAAGTTCAGCCCGCGGCGGGAGTAGTAAAGGCGCGAATCATAGGGCGGCGTGACGGTGCGACACTGACGCGCTGTTGATCGCGCGCTGTTGGCCACGCGCTGCATTGCAAGCTAGACTTTCCCCTGAAGTCATCGGGGATGAATTCATGCGACGACTGGTTTCGGCCGCTCTGGCGCTGTTCGGCGCATTCCTCTCACCTGCCATCGCCCAGCAGTCGCAGCGCAGCGAATGCTTGGCGATGGCGAATGCTGCGCCGCGCCTCATGTCGGTCGCGTTCAGGCAGGCGGCGGCTGCGCCCGAGGTCGAGATCACCTATGCCGGCCATTCCACCTATTTCATCGACACGCCCGGCGGCTTACGCATCGCCACCGACTATAGCGGGGCCTACCAGGTGGGCCGGCTGCCCGATGTCGTCACCATGAACCGGGCCCACAGCACGCACTACTCTTTATATCCCGACAAGCGCATTCCTCGTGTGCTGCATGGCTGGGGCGAGGACGGCAAGCCGGCCATCGTGTCGGAGCGCATCGGCGACACCTTCATCCGCAACGTCACGACCGACATCCGTCGCTATTTCGGCGACGATGCCGGCGCCGACATGATCCGTGACGGCAACTCCATCTTCATCTTCGAGGTGGCGGGCCTCTGCATCGGCCATCTCGGCCATCTTCACCACAAGCTCGATGACAGCCACTTCGCCCAGATCGGGCGGCTCGACATCGTGATGGTGCCGATCGACGGCACCTACACCATGTCGCTCGACGGCGTCTCCGAGATCACCAAGCGGCTGCGCGCCTCGGTGGTGCTGCCGATGCACCGCTTCGCCACCCCGCTCGACGATTTCATGCAACGCATCGGCCAGCAGTTCGAGATCGACCGGCGCATGGAACGAAGTTTCCGGATGTCCCGAGATGCGTTGCCGTCGAAGCCGACGGTGATCATCCTCGACGGGGTGTGACGCAATTTTCTCCAAGTCGGCTGCCGGCCGGTCGTGCTGATCTCCCGCAAAGGGAGATCGACATGACCGACTTTGCGAGATTATTGCACGCGGACGGACCGAACCCCCAGCACGCGGCGGCACTCCAGCTTTATGGCCGCTTCGTCGGCGATTGGGACGCCGAGATCACCGCCCATGGACCCGATGGAACGAAACACACCGCGCCCGGCGAAATCCATTTCGGCTGGGTGCTGGAGGGCCGCGCCGTGCAAGACGTCTGGATCATTCCGCGCCCGGCCGGCAGCCCGGCCTTGCCGATCGCCGGCAATTGGTACGGCACGACGCTGCGGGTCTACGATCCGACCATCGATGCCTGGCGGATTTCATGGTTCGATCCCGGCCGCTGCATATTCCGCCAGCAGATCGGCCGTCCACGCGATGCCGACATCGTGCAGGAAGGCACGACCGAAGCTGGCGACCTGACGCGCTGGAGTTTTACGGAAGTCACCGAGGATTTCTTCCACTGGCTCGGCGAGGTCAAGCCGGCCACCGCAACCGATTGGCGGCTGGTGGTCGATGTGAGGGCGAAGCGGCGCAAGGGTTGACGCCGGCGCCGCTGTACCGCGATGACGGGCGCGATTGCGCAACGCGCGTTGGTGCATGCGAGGACGAGGTGCTAGGCTCCCAAAACAAGAAGCATACATCAAGGGAGCGCACGCCGATGGCTGCAAGCGGTTTGCCCGCCAACACGAGCGGGCTATTCGTCGAGCCGCGCGAGGACTGGCTCGCGCTGCATCAGGAGGAGATCATCGATCCCTCACGGCCGATCGTCGATCCCCATCACCATCTCTGGAATCGCGGGCACCGCTATCTGATCGAGGAGATGGCGGCAGATATCGCCTCCGGCCACAACGTCATCGCCACCGTCTATGTCGATTGCCGCTCGATGTATCGCGCGCACGGGCCGGAGGCGTTCCGGCCGGTGGGCGAAGTCGAGTTCGCCAATGGCGTCGCCGCGATGAGCGCCAGCGGCGGTTACGGCAAGGCCGCGATTTGCGCCGGCATCGTCAGCCACGTCAATCTGCTGCTCGGCGATGCCGCACAACCCGTGTTGGAGGCCGAGATCGCGGCGGGCAACGGTCGCTTCCGCGGCATCCGGCATTCCTCGGCCTGGGACCAGGATCCTGCTGTCGCCGGCATGTATGCGAGCCGGCCGCAGGGATTGCTGCAGGACCCGACCTTCCGCAAGGGCTTTGCCTGCCTCGCGCCGCTCAACCTGAGCTTCGACGCTCGGCTGTTCCATCCGCAAATCGGCGAGCTGACCGAGCTCGCCCGCGCATTTCCCGACACCAGGATCGTGCTCGACCATTGCGGCGGCCCGGCCGGAATCGGCCGCTTTGCGGGGCGACGCGAGGAGGTGTTTCCGCAATGGCGCGCCTCGATCCGGGAGATCGCCAAATGCGAGAACGTGGTGGTGAAGCTCGGCGGGCTCGCGATGTGCCTGCTCGGCTACGACTTCCATTTGCGCGCGAGTCCGCCATCATCCAAGGAGCTTGCCGCGGCGTGGCGGCCTTACATCGAAACCTGCATCGAGGCGTTTGGACCCGAGCGCGCGATGTTCGAGAGCAACTTCCCGCCGGACAAGGGCCAGTGCAGCTACCAGGTGATCTTCAACACGTTCAAGCGTATCGCGGCGCCCCTGAGCGAGACCGAGAAGACGGCGTTGTTCTCGCAGACCGCGAGCAATTTCTACCGGCTCGATTTGCCTTAAAGGGATTGGCACCATGACGAGAACAGGGGCCGGGATGTTGATCCCGGCCCCTGTTCCGTCGTGACCGCTGGGAAGCGTCCTTGAACTGTTTGAACTCTAATTTGCGCCCATCAGCGAGGCCGGACGGCGCTCGCCGGTGGCGACGAAGATCTTCTTGAGCTTGTTGACGACGCGGATCAGGAAGCCGATCATCACGGGATTGGTCTTGCGGCAGAAGGCGATCTTCTTGACGTGGCCTTCGACATGCCATTTGGCATGCGCGCCGTCGCGGAAGAAGATGACGTCGCCCGGGCCGTAGCGCTTCGGCGGCATGCCGTCGCTTTCGAGCACGATCGATCCTTCCATGATCATGATCGTCTCGTCGATATCGTAGTACCAGTTGAAGCGCCCTTCGGTGCAGGCCCAGATGATGGTCGAAGCGGTGCCGTCGGCGCTGGTGGACAGGATGTGCGAGCGCGACACCGGATTGCCTTCGATAATCCAGGACGGCTCGATCGGCCGCAGCTCGAGATCTACATTGCAATGACTGATTTCAATCAATGTGCGCGACATCTGTTTCCTCGGGGGATAAAATATGACCTGCCCGGATCTCGGCCCGGATTGTTCAAAGATGGCGGGAACGCTAGTAGCCGATTTTTAATTCTTTCTTACGCAGGGCCCGACAATCAGCCGCAAGTTGCAGACGCGAAACGGTTAACGTCGCAATTTCCCTGCAATTTCGAGCACATGAACCCTTCTTTTCCGGGGTGCGACAAAGTGCGCGAAGCATCTGAAGGAGCCATGCCGATGCCCCTCACCCCGGAGGTTCTCAAAGCTCATGGCGAGGTCGTCGCCTGGCTCGGCAGCCTCGATGTCTCCTTCGCAACCGAAGAGGAGCCCTGGTTCACCGTTGACGGCATCGAAAGCCCCGGGCAGATCGGCGGTGACCTCCATGAGATGCTTCGGGCGGCGGATGCGCTCGAGGCGACACTCGACGACGAGGACGACGTCAACGAGGCCCCCGAGCAAATCCGCAGGGGCCTCGACCTGCCCGAGGCGAATGATCCGGTCGGTGCGCTCTACGATGCGGTGGCGGCCTCCGACGCCGTCGTGCGGGCCACCGACGGCAGCCCGTTCACGACGTTGTTCAACCGCTTCAGCATCGACAACAGCCCGATGCTGCGCAACCCGGCTGCGTAGTTACTTCGCCCATTCGCCCTTGCGAAACACCGGCACTTTGCTGCCGTCGGCGAGAATGCCGTCGATGTCGGTCTCGGCCGAGCCGATCATCCAGTCGATATGGATCAGGCTCTGGTTGCCGCCTTGCGCGGCGATCTGCTGCGGCGTGAGCTGCGCGCCGTTGACGAAGCACTTCGAGTAGCACTGGCCAAGCGCGATGTGCGAGGCAGCGTTCTCGTCGAACAGCGTGTTGTAGAACAACAGTCCGCTCTGCGAGATCGGCGAGGAATGCGGCACCAGGGCCACCTCGCCGAGACGGCGCGCGCCCTCGTCGGTATCGAGCACCTTGTTCAGTACCTCCTCGCCGCGCGAAGCCTTCGCATCGACGATCCTGCCGTCCTCGAAACGCACCGCGATCTTGTCGATCAGCGTGCCCTGGTAGGACAGCGGCTTCGAGCTCACGACATGGCCGTAGACGCGCCGGCAATGCGGCGTGGTGAAGACCTCTTCGGTCGGGATATTGGCGTTGCAGCTGATGCCGTTCTTGGAGAGCGAAGCGCCGCCTTCCCATTCATGGCCGTCGGCGAGCCCGATGGTGAGGTCAGTGCCCGGTCCCGAGTACTGGAGCGCGCGGAAACGCTGGCCGTTGAGCCAGTTGGTGCGCTCGCGCAGCACCGCATTGTGGCTCGCCCAATTGGCCGGCGCGTCGTCGCGATCGACGCGGGACGCCGCGAAGATCGCGTCCGCGAGCTTGCCGATCGCGACCTCTTCAGGATCGTTCGGAAAGACTTGCTTTGCCCAGGATGGGCTTGGATACGCAATGATGTTCCAGTTGGTATCGAAATTGACGATCTTTTCCAGCGCCGGCTGATAGGCCATGGAATTGGCCTTGCTGGCGCGCGCGACCTTGGAAGCATCTTCGCCCGACAGCAGCATCGGATTGTCGCCGACGATGGCGAGACGGGCGGTGTTGTTGGAGAACGCCTTGGCCATGCCCTCGTAGAGCCAGTTGGCGGCGCGATCGAAGCTGTCGTCGTGGCCGTGGCGGTAGCGCGCCAGCGTCATCTCTTCGTCGGAGAGAATGGGCGTCACGATGCCGGCGCCGGCCTTGTAGGCATGCACGGCAATCCGCCGCACCAGCGGCAACGCGATCGCAGGTGCCGTCAAGAGCAGATCCTGGCCCGGCCGCAAGCCCAGGCCCACCTTCACCGCCACCTCGGCCAGCCGGTCGAGCTTCACGGGATCGATGGGAGTGGAGGTGATGCGTTGATCAGTCATGCCGGGTCCTCTGCCGAACGTCTCTTGCTCAATTTAAGTCTAGCATCGCGAGACACAAGTGCGCGAGTGCCTTGCGACACCCCAAAGATACGCAGTTTCGCGCATTTTGGTTTTCAACGCGTTGCCGATTTCAGCACCCGGTCGACCATGGCGGGAGCAAGGCCGAGGTAATTTTTCGGTGATGTCAGCGCCTCGATCGTGGCACGGTCGATTCTGACAGAGACGCGGGCGTCGGAAGACAGCGCGTCCGCCAGCGTAAGACCTTTCTCATTGGCGAGCCGGCAGGCATCATAGACCACGTCATGGGCCTCCTGCCGTCCGATCTGCGGCGCAAGCCCCATCATGACGGCTTCGGCCACGATCAGACCGCGGCTGACGGCGAGATTCTCGTTCATCTTGCTTTCATCCACGATGAGGCCGGCGAGCGCGAATTTCGCCTGGTGCAACGCGCCGGCGGTCAGCACGAAGCTCTCGGGGATCGCCATCCATTCGGCGTGCCAGGGCCCGGTGGCGCGCTCGAAATCCTGCACCATGGCATCCAGCATGAGGCCGGCATGCTGGCGCACCGCCTTGGACGCCGCGAGCATGAGTTCCGAGGAGATCGGGTTGCGCTTCTGCGGCATGGTCGAGGAAGCGCCGCGTCCCTTGACAAAGGGCTCATAGACCTCGGCGAATTCGGTCGAGGCCATGATCATGATGTCGAGCGCGATCTTGCCGAGCGAGCCGGTGACCAGCGCCAGGAAATTCACGGCCTCGGCAAAACCGTCGCGTGCGACGTGCCAGGTCGAAGCGGGGACGCCGAGCCTCAGTTCGGCGCAGAGCGCTTCCTGCACCTCGAACCCCTTGTCGCCGAGCGGGGCCAGCGTGCCGGCGGCACCGGCGAACTGACCGACCAGGACGCGCGGCTTCAACTCACTGATCCGCTCGGCGTGGCGGTCGAACATCGCGAGCCAGATCGCGGTCTTGTAGCCGAAGGTGACCGGCAGCGCCTGCTGGAGATGGGTGCGGCCCGCCATCGGCGTGTCGCGGTAGCGCCTCGATAGATCGGCGAGGATCTTGCGCAAGCCCGCGATGTCCCGTTCGACGATCTCAAGCCCTGCGCGCAGTTGCAACACCACGGCGGTGTCCATGATGTCCTGCGTGGTCGCACCCCAATGCACATAGCGGCCGGCATCGCCGCATTGCTTCACCATCTGATGCACCAGCGGCAGGATCGGATAGCCGACGACATCGGTCTCCTGCCGCAACAGGTCGAAATCCAGCGCGGCAACATCGGTCCGCGCGGCGATCTGATCGGCCGCGTCCTGCGGAATCACTCCGCATCTCGCTTCCGCCTTCGCCAGTGCCACCTCGACCTCGGCATAGCGCGCGACCGTCGCGATATCGGAAAACACCTCCCGCACCTGCGGCGTGCCGAAGGCATCGCGGAACAGCATGGAATCGAGCACGGTGGTCGAGGCATGAAAAGCGGGCATGGGCGTTTCTTCGTGGTTGGTGTTTTGTGTGAGGGCAGCTTACGCACACGGAACTGTTCGGCAATGGACATTCACTATTCGTCACACATTCGATGCCGTCGCGAAGGCCAGGACAACGTCGGCAGCTGCCGCACGCCATTGCCTCAACACCGTCATTGCGAGGAGCCCTTGCGACGAAGCAATCCACGCTGGCTCCGCGGCGGCAGGCTGGATTGCTCGCAACGACGTGAGGAAATCGCGACAATCCGGCCGAAACGGCTTTATTCTAATCCAGGTTGCATTCCTCCCCGTAAACTGCATGCCTGCCATCACGCGTCGTGGTGAACCGGGCAGGCCCCTCGGCGGACTCACAGACATCAGCCGAAATCCGTTTTGCTTTCATTATTGCCCGATGTTGCCTTGAGGTCTGAGTTTTCGACGTGCAGTTTCTGTTCCGGGATCACCTGCTCGATACCGACTTGCGCGAGCTGAGCCGCGAGCAGGTTCCCGTTGCCGTGGAGCCACAGGTCTTCGATCTCGTCGTCCACCTCATGGAGAACCGCGATCGGGTGGTCAGCAAGGACGAGCTGATCGACAAGATCTGGCACGGGCGCAGCGTCTCCGAATCCACGCTGACCAGCCGGATCAATGCGGCACGCAAGGCGGTCGGAGACAGCGGCGCGAGCCAGGCGCTGATCCGCACCATCTCACGCAAGGGTTTTCGTTTCGTCGGCGACGTCGAAACCAAGCGTGGGGCAACCGCGCCGGAATCCGATTTCGAAGCGAAGCTTCTACGGGCCCCGCTGCCGCTACCGGACCGCCCCGCGATCGCGGTGCTGCCCTTCACCAACATGAGCGGCGACCGCGAGCAGGATTATTTCTCGGACGGAATCAGCGAGGACATCATCACCGCGCTGTCGAAGCTGCGCTGGTTCTTCGTCATCGCGCGCAACTCCTCCTTCGTCTACAAGGGCCGCGCGGTGCACATGAACGAGGTCGCGCGCGAGCTCGGCGTGCGCTACGTGCTCGAAGGCAGCGTGCGGCGGAGCGGCGATCGCGTGCGTATCTCCGCGCAGCTCAACGACGTCTCGACCGGCAGCCATCTCTGGGCCGAACGCTACGACCGCGAGCTTGCCGACATCTTCGCGGTGCAGGACGAGATCACCGAGGCGATCGTCGCCGCGATCGAGCCGCAGCTCTATACCGCCGAGAGTTTTCGCGCCCAGCAGAAGCCGCCGGGAAGCCTGGATGCCTGGGACCTTGTGATGCGCGCATTGTCGCATTACTGGCGCATCACCCGCGAGGACAATGCCGCCGCGCAAGGACTGCTCGAAGAGGCCGTCGCGCTCGATCCCGCCTATGGCAAGGCACTCGGCCTGCTCGCAACCAGCCACATCTTCGGCGCGCATATGGGCTGGTCCGACATGGCCCCGACCGTGCCGGTCGCCGAGCGCGCCGCGCTCGCGGCGGTGGAGGCCGATCGCGAAGATGCCTGGGCTCATCATGGTCTGGCGTATGCTTATCTATTCCGCCGCCGCTTCGACGACGCGCTGGCGGAGTTCGAACTGGCGCTGAACCTCAATCCGAACTTTGCGATGGCGCACGCCTTCTATGGCGTGACGCTGTGCTACGCGGGACGATGGCAGAACGGCGATGTCGCGGCGCGCCGCGCGCTGCGGCTGAGCCCGCGCGACCCGCTCGCAGCAATCTATTGCGGCGTCGCGGCCTATGCCCGGTTCATCGGCCGCGATTACGAAGGCGCCGCACAGATGGCGCGCGAGTCGATGCGGCAGCGCGCCGATTTCGTCGGCGCGCATCGCGTGCTGACGGCCGCCGCCGGTATGTCAGGGGATTCCGCGCGCGCGGCTTCCGCCTTGGAAGGCTTGCGCCGCGCCCAGCCCGGCATCTCGCTGGCCTGGATCACACGCGAGCTGCCGATGCTGCGGGACGAGGATCGCGAGCATTATCTCGAGGGATTGCGGCGCGCGGGGATGAGGTAGCTAATTTCTCGTCTCCCGCTTGCGGGAGAGGAGAAGGGCGCCGCTACTCCTGCATCATCTCGCCGCTGCCGCCGAATTCGGCCGGGAAATCCTTGAGCTTGGGCAGTCCGTCGCGCATTGGCAGCACCGTCTCGGCGTAATTGACGTGGACGCCTGGTGCAAACGCGAGGGTGGGGATGGTGGCAGTGAAGACGTCGATCAGGCCGAGCGGCGGATGGTTGGTCATGAGATGACCGCCGCACTTCTTGCAATATTTGCGCTGGCTGAGCGGCGTCTTCGCAAAGGTCTCGACATTCTCTGCACCTTCGCTGATGCGCACGGCTTCGGGCTTCCACAGGCTGAAGGCGTTCACCGGACCGCCCGACCACGAGCGGCACGAGCTGCAATGGCAATAGCCCATCGCCTCCGGTGCACCTGTGACCTCGATCGTGACTGCGCCACAGAAGCAGTTTCCAACATGTTTCATTAGGTCGTCTCCGTTGATGATGGTTTAGATTCCTCCCCCCGCTCCTGTTTGCCGAGAACTCGGCAAAAACGAATGCGGGGTCGCGACGAGCTTTGCTCGCACTGATAGCGTCGGGGTGAGGGGGATTCACCCCGAGAAACGTTGAAGGTTGCGTCCGGCACGATCCGTTACGCGCCTCGGCGCCGCCGCGCATCCTCCTTTCGGCGGACGCGACGGAACGACGCGCAAGCTATACCGACTTGCGCCAGGGAATAAGCATCGACACCCGTTGTTTGTACTGCCGGTACTCGTCGCCGAAGAGATCGACGAGGTCGTGCTCCTCCAGCGCGATGCCGACGAAGATGTAGGCCGTGGTCACGGCGGCGAACAGCAGATGGCCCGCGGTCATGACCGGCGCCGCCCAGAACGCGATGATGAAGCCGAGATAGATCGGATGACGGACAAACTTGTAGAGCAGCGGCGTCTTGAATCGCGGCGGCGACGCCTCCTTGCCGACGAGATGATTGGTCACCTGATGCAAGCCGAACAGCTCGAAGTGATTGATGATGAAGGTCGAGGTGAACACCAGGACCCAGCCCGCCAGCGACAGCGTGACGATCGTCACAGCGATATCCGGATTCGCGACGTCCCATATGACCGTGGGCAGCGGACGCCACTGCCAGAACAGGAGGAGCAATGACAGGCTCGCAAACAGCACATAGGTGCTGCGCTCGACCGGCTTGGGGACGTACTGCGTCCACCAGGCCTTGAATTGCCGGCGCGCCATTACGCTGTGCTGGACCGCAAACAGGGCCATCAGGAGCAGATTGATGATGATGGCCTCGGCCACGGGCGTGTCGGTCCCGGTATCGATGGTCTTCGGCACCACCAGCCCCATGACGAAACCGATGGCGTAGAGAATGGTGATGAAAAACACGAGATACGCCGCAATTCCGTACAGAAAGGCGATGAACTTGAAAATGCGTGAGCCCGCAACCGGGCCGATAGGATGAACCTGATGATCAATTTGGGTCATAAACAGCTCCGTTGTGCCAAAACGCCGGCACTTCATTGGTCGCTGCACCATGCCGCACCGGAGGTCCCAAGACTTTCGCGGACGGTTGATTTTCGCCTGAGACGACTTTGATTTTTGCTTGAGACGACAAAAACGTGCGATTTTGCTTTGAAAACAACGTGCTCGACGGCGACCTGCGGGAACTCACTTGCAGCGGAGCCGCTGTGCCGTTGCAGCCGCAGGTGTTCGATCTCCTGCTCTATCTGGTGGCGCAGCGCACGCGTGTGGTCAGCAAGGATGACCTGATCAGCCAGATCTGGAGCGATCGGATCATCTCGGATTCCGCCCTGAACAGCCGGATCAACGCCGCCCGCAAGGCGCTCGGCGACGATGGCGCAAGCCAGCGGCTGATCAAGACCATTCCGCGCAAGGGTTTTCGTTTCGTCGGCGAAGTCCGGGAAGAAGTGGCAGCCACGACTGCGCCCGCGCAGCCCGTCGCTGCCCTGCCGCGCGTCCTGACGGACCGTCCGGCGGTCGCGGTGCTCGCTTTCGAGAACATGAGCGGCGATCCCGCACAGGACTATTTCGGCGACGGCATCAGCGAGGACATCCTCACCGCGCTGTCGAAGCAGCGCTGGTTCATGGTGATCGCCCGCAACTCGTCCTTTACCTACAAGGGACGCGCGGTCCACATCCGGCAGATTGCCGAGGAACTGGGCGTCCGCTACGTCGTCGAAGGCAGCGTGCGCAAGTCGGACAACCGGGTGCGCATCACCGCGCAGCTCAACGACGCCACGACGGGCAGCCATCTCTGGGCCGAGCGCTACGACCGCGAGCTGGTCGACGTGTTCGCCGTGCAGGACGAGATCACGAATGCGATCGCTGCGGCGATCGAGCCGCAGATCCATGCGGCGGAAAGTTTTCGCGCCCATCGCAAGCCCCCCGCGAGCCTGGATGCCTGGGATCTCCTGATGCGGGCGCTGTCGCATTACTGGCGCGTGACGCGGCGGGATCACGAGACCGCACGGGCGCTGCTAGAACGCGCGGTGGGGATCGACCCGAACTACGGCCAGGCGCTGTCGGTGCTCGCGGCGAACCACATGTTCGGCGTGCATCTCGGCTGGGCCGAGCTTGCCATGGTGGCGCCAGCGGCGGAAGCCGCCGCGCTCGCCGCGGTGCGCTGCGACCATGAGGATGCCTGGGCGCACGCCGCGCTCGGCAGCGTCTACTTCTCGACGCGAAGACTTGCCGACGCACTGTCCGAGTTCGAGCAGGCGCTCGCACTCAATCCGAACTTCTCGCTGGCGCAGGGCTATTACGCACTGGCGCTGTCCTATGCCGGGCGGCCGAAGGATTCATTCGAGGCAGCGCAGAGGGCAATGCGGCTGTCGCCGCGCGATCCATCCCTGGCGATCTATCACGGCATCGCCGGCTATGCCCGCTTCACCGAGCGGCGCTATGCCGAGGCCATCGCGCTCGCGCGCGAGGCAATCCGTCATCGCGGCGACCTTACCGGCGCCTACCGCGTGCTCGCGGTTTCTGCCGGCATGACCGGAGACGGCGTGCTTGGGGAGATGGCGCTGGGCGAGCTCCGCCGCACCCAGCCCAACATCTCGCTGCACTGGATTTCGACGCAATTGCCATGGGCCAATGAGGCCGACCGCGAGCACTATCTGGAAGGATTCCGGCGGGCGGGCTTGCGCTAGACGATCCTCACGCCGGGTCCGCGTCGCGCTTGCGGCGCAGATGGACGGATCGCGCGGCGCTGCGGCGCCGGATTGGCTGCCAAACGCCATAACAGGACGCGCTGTACATTTTTTGTGCGAACACTGTCGAGACTTTCATCTTGCGGCGCCGAACGAGACTGTGTGAGCCTCGATCCCGGATGGGGACTTGGATGGGCCGGCCATAGCTTTGCGCGCCATGACGTGCGAAGCGTTTGCGGCTGGTCTCGCTTGAGAAAGATACGACATGTCAAAACGAGTGTTGCTTGGTGTCCTCCTGGCTTGCGGTCTCGCGGCCCCGGCGCTGGCGCAAGACCCGAAAGCGGGTGGAGCGATCAATGCCGTGATTCAGCCCGAGCCGCCCGGCCTGATGCTGGCGATGGTCCAGAACGGCCCGGTGCAGATGGTGTCGGGCAACATTTTCGAAGGCCTGCTTCGCTACAGCCCCAAGCTCGAACCGCAGGCCGAGCTCGCCGAGAGCTGGAGTGTCAGCGAGGACGCAAAAACCTACACATTCAAGCTCAGGAAGGGCGTGACCTGGCATGACGGCAAGCCCTTCACCGCCGCCGACGTGCTGTTCTCGCTCGAGATGCTGAAACAGACCCACGCGCGTGCCCGCAACAATCTGGCGCAGGTCGACAAGGTCGAGGCTCCCGACGACTACACGGTGGTGTTCACGCTGAAGCAGCCGTTCGGCCCGTTCCTGGGCATCTTCGAGGTCGGCTCAATGCCGATGGTACCCAAGCATCTTTATGAAGGCACCGACTGGAAGACCAATCCCTACAATAACGCCCCTGTCGGCACCGGCCCCTTCATGTTCAAGGAATGGCAGAAGGGCTCTTTCATCCGCCTGGTCAAGAACCCGAACTATTACGAGAAGGGCAAGCCCTATCTCGACGAGATCTACTGGCAGATCATTCCCGATGCCGCGGCGCGCTCGGTGGCGTATGAGACCGGCAAGGTCGACGTGCTGCCCGGCGGCTCGGTCGAGAATTTCGACGTGCCCCGGCTCTCCAAGCTGAAGGACACCTGCGTCACCGGCGCCGGCTGGGAGTTCTTCTCGCCGCTGGCCTGGCTGTGGCTCAACAACCGGCAGGGTCCGCTCGCCGACAAGCGGGTGCGGCAGGCGGTCATGTTTGCGATCGACCGCGAGTTCGCCAAGGACGTGATCTGGAACGGGCTCGGCAAGGTCGCAACCGGCCCGTCGGCCTCGACCATCAAATACTACACCGACGACGTGCCGAAGTACCCTTACGATCCCGCCAAGGCCAAGGCGCTGCTGAAGGAAGCCGGCTACAAGGGCGAGAAGATCCGCCTTCTGCCGCTCGCCTATGGCGAGACCTGGCAGCGCTGGGGTGAAGCCGTGAAGCAGAACCTCCAGGACGTCGGCATGAACATCGAGACCATCGCCACCGACGTCGCCGGCGGCAACCAGAAGATCGGCGACTGGGACTACGACATCGCCTTCACCTACCTCTACCAGTACGGCGACCCCGCGCTCGGCGTCGGCCGCAATTACGTCTCCAGCGCGATTGCCAAGGGCCAGGTGTTCAACAACGTCGAGGGTTACTCCAACGCTGAGATCGACAAGCTGTTCGCCGAGGGCGCGGTGGCAACGCCGGACTCCAAGCGCAAGGAGATCTACGAGAAGGCGCAGAAGATCCTGGTCGAGGACGTGCCGGTGGCCTGGATGCTCGAGCTGCAATTCCCGACCATCATGCGCTGCAAGGTCAAGAACCTGATCACCACCGGGATCGGAGTCAACGACGGCTTCAAGGATGCATGGCTCGACAAGTGAGGGCTACCTCCGTCACCTCTCCCCGCTTGCGGGGAGAGGTGGGCGCTCCGTCTCTGTCGCTCCAGGTCACACCACCGATATGATCCTCTAGATGCTCTCCTTTGTCGCTCAGCGTGTCGCGAAGGGCGTGATCGTCCTGCTTGCGATCGTCGTCCTCAATTTCTTCCTGATCCGGCTCGCGCCCGGCGATCCCGCCGTCGTGATGGCGGGCGAGGCCGGCGCCAGCGACCAGATCTTCGTCCAGCAGCTCAGGGAGAAGTTCGGCCTGGACAAGCCGCTGCCCGAGCAGCTCTTCATCTACGTCAAGGGCATCGTGACCCTCGACCTCGGCTTCTCCTTCCGCCAGCAGGCGCCGGTCGCGAAGCTGATCGGCGAGCGGCTGCCGGCGACATTGCTGCTGACGCTGACGGCCTTCGCGATCTCGCTCGTGCTCGGCATTCTCTTCGGCACCTTCGCCGCGCGCTTTGCCGGAACCTTTCTCGACACCGCGATCACCGTCTTTGCGCTGATCTTTTACGCCATGCCGATCTTCTGGGTGGCGCTCATGAGCATCCTGCTGTTCTCGGTCACCATGGATTGGCTGCCGAGCTTCGGCTACGAGACGGTCGGCGCCAACCTTTCCGGCCCTGCCCATGTGGTCGACGTCGCAAGGCACCTGATTATGCCGGCGATGACGCTCGGCCTGTTTTTTATGGCGACGTATACGCGCATGACGCGAGCCTCGATGCTCGAAGTGAAGCGTCTCGACTTCGTCAAGACCGCGCGCGCCAAAGGCCTGTCCGACGCCGTGATCCAGCGTCGCCACGTCCTGCGCAACGCGCTACTGCCCGTCGTGACGCTCGCCGGAGTCCACTCCGGCACCCTGATCGGCGGCGCCGTCATCACCGAGACCGTGTTCGCCTGGCCCGGCATCGGACGCCTGATGTACGACGCCCTGCTCCAGCGCGACTACAATCTGCTGCTCGGGGTCTTCGTGATCTGCTCCGCCATTGTCCTGATCTTCAACCTCATCACCGACCTGGTCTATCGCCTGGTCGACCCGCGCATCGAATTCTCCATATGAAACAGTTCTGGAAATCGATGTTGAGGAGCCCGAGCGGCGTCATCGGGCTCATCATCCTGCTCCTTGCGATCTCAGTCGCCTTGTTCGGTCCGATGCTGTTCCCGAACTCGCCCTGGCGCATGGTGCAGCGGCCGTTCCTGCCGCCGTTCACGCTCGCGACCGTGCCGCTCGGCACCGATGCACTCGGCCGCGACGTGTTCGCCGGCATGATCTTCGGCGCACGCGTCTCGCTGCTCGTCGGCATGGTCTCCACCCTGGTTGCGCTGGTCGTCGGCGTTCCGATCGGCGCCATGGCCGGCTATTTCGGCGGCAGGGTCGACGACGCCCTGATGCGTTTCACCGAGTTCTTCCAAACCATTCCGAGCTTTGCGCTCGCGATCGTCCTGGTCGCGATCCTGCAGCCCTCGATCTATTCGATCGTCGCCTCGATCGCGCTGGTAAGCTGGCCGCCGGTCGCGCGCCTCGTCCGCGGCGAGGTGCTGTCGTTGCGCACGCGGGAGTACGTCCAGGCCGCGGTGGTCACGGGCCAGAGCAACACCTGGATCATCCTGCGCGAAATCCTGCCGAACACGCTGTCGCCGGTGATCGTGCTGGCTTCGCTGATGGTGGCGACCGCGATCCTGCTGGAATCCTCGCTGGCGTTCCTCGGCCTCGGCGATCCCAATCTGATCTCCTGGGGCTACATGGTCGGTGCCGGCCGCACCGTGATCCGCCAGGCCTGGTGGATCACCGTGTTTCCCGGCGTCGCGATCCTGATCTCGGTGCTCGGGCTCAATTTGATCGGCGAAGGCCTCAACGACGCGCTCAATCCGCGGCTGTCGCGGGAGGGCCGCTGATCATGACCGCACCGCCCGCCGTCTCCGTCAAGAATCTGCGGATCGCATTGCCCAAGGGCGCCGAGCGTCCCTTCGCGGTCGACGGCATCTCGCTCGATTTGCGGCCCGGCAAGATCGTTTGCGTGGTCGGCGAATCCGGCTCCGGCAAGTCGATGTGCGCGCATGCGCTGATGGGCCTGTTGCCGGACACGGTCACCGTCACCTCCGGCGAGATCCAGTTCGAAGGACGCGACCTGCTCAAACTCGACGACGAATGCTGGCGCGATCTGCGCGGCCGCCGGCTTGCGATGATCTTTCAGGAACCGATGACCGCGCTCAATCCGTTGATGCGGATCGGCGACCAGATGGCGGAGATGTTCGAGGCGCACGGGCTGCTCACGCCGAGGGAGCGGCGCGCAAAGGCGCTATCGCTGGCGCGCGAAGTCGGCCTCCCCGACCCCGAGCGCATCGTGCGCGCCTATCCGCACCAGCTCTCCGGCGGCCAGCGCCAGCGCGCCATGATCGCGATGGCGCTCGCGCTCGAACCGGCGGTGCTGGTCGCGGACGAGCCGACCACCGCGCTCGACGTCACCACGCAAGCGCAGATCCTGAAACTGATCCGCAACCTCCAGCGCAATCGCAACATGGCGGTGATGTTCATCACCCATGATTTCGGCGTGGTCGCCGACATCGCCGACCAAGTCGTGGTGTTGCGCCATGGCAAGGTGGTCGAGGAAGGCCCCGCCTCGGCGGTCTTCAACGCGCCGCAACACGACTACACCAAGGCGCTGCTCGCCGCCGTGCCCTCGATGGACCCACCCGCCCGCAGCCCCCTGGACGACCAGGCCAAGGCGGTCGAGGTGATCGGACTGGACAAGACCTACGTCACCTCGGGCGGCTGGTTTCGCGAGGACCGCCGCGTCGATGCCGCGCGCGGGGTTAATTTCAACATCCTCAAAGGCGAGACGCTCGGCCTGGTCGGCGAATCCGGTTCTGGCAAATCGTCGGTGGCCCGCCTTGTGATGCGGCTGATCGAGGCCGACCGCGGCACCGTGCGGATCGGCGAGACCGATCTCACAAAGCTCGCGGGCAAGGCGCTACGCGCCGAGCGCCCTCGCATCCAGATGATCTTCCAGGATCCGTTCGCTTCGCTCAATCCGCGCCGCAAGGTCGGTCATATCATCGCCGACGGCCCGATCGCGGCCGGCACCGATCCGAAAGTGGCGTTCGACCGCGCCCGCGATCTCCTCAAGATGGTCGGGCTCGATGCCGGCGCGCTCGAACGCTATCCGCATGAATTCTCCGGCGGCCAGCGCCAGCGCATCGGCATTGCGCGCGCGCTCGCGCTCGAGCCCGAGATCATCGTCGCGGACGAGGCCGTCTCCGCGCTCGACGTCTCCGTGCAGGCGCAGGTCCTAAGGCTGCTCGAAGACCTCAAGGCCCGCCTCGGCCTCTCGATGCTGTTAATCACCCACGACCTGCGAGTCGCAGCGCAAATCTGTGACCGCATCGCCGTGATGCAGCGCGGCGTCATCGTCGAGCTGAAGCCGACCGCGCAGCTGTTCGCCGCGCCCGAGCATGCCTATACACGCGAATTGCTCGCAGCAGTCCCGGGGCAGAGAGAGCGCGCGCCGGCGTAAGTCAGCCGACCGCGGTTTCTACTTCGTTCGAGGATTCGTGTTGTTCCAGGTGGGGACTGAGTTTGTTACGCCGACGGAGGGCTGGTTGGACGTTCCGATCGACGGCGCCGTCACCGTCCCGACGGTCTGCCCGGAACTTCCGATGGTCCCTTGCTGCACCGGCGCTCCGGTGCGTCCGCTCGTGCTGCCTGGTGTACCCGTCCCCGATGTTTGTGCGTTTACAGCAAGTGGCGCGGCGGCCAATCCGAGAGCAATAAGTGCAGCAATGGTGCGTTTTGTTCTTGTCATGGCTGATCCTTTCGGGCGCGGTCTCTCAATCGCAATGCCGTTCGTCGAGGCGCCCGTGCACTGACTGACCTTACAACTCCACGCGCGAGAAAATGTGCCGCAGTGCCATCATCCCGTGGGCTCAACTCTTCATCACGATGCTACGAAGCGGTCCCCGCCGAACGGATGCGCCGTGCCATCGGCGCATCGCTGAAGGTACCCCGTTCCACCTCAGGAACGGAATAGTCACGGGCTTTTTATCCCTCGTGGCCGCCCGCATGGCTGCAAAGCCGAAGCCGGCACCCCACATCCGCATGAAATGATTTCCATCATGTGATGGTGGATTGAAGATCTAATTGGAGCCGACATGGGCCAGATTATTCAGTTTGTCTCGAAATCCGAGCGCGAGCGCATTCGCCTCATCCAGGAAGCGCGCGCGATCTACGACAGCATCTTCCCGCCGACTGATCCGATGAGCGAGAGATCAGGCGGAGCCGCCGCACGTCGCAGCGACGGGGGCAACCTCGCGTGATCAAAATCATCGCCGTGCTCTGCAACCTCGCCTCTCCGGCGAACTGTCATGAGCAGACCGTCACCACATCCGACTTCGCCGACGTCTCGATGCAATCTTGCCTGATGGGCGCGCCGCAACTCGCCGAATGGATGAACCAGCATCCGGCCGAGCGCCTCGCCGGGTGGCGCTGCGTGATCGGCCAACAGGCCGGGGGGGGAATTTAGGATCGGACGGGCTCTCCCTGAACGATCCGCAATGTCTGGTCCACCGCCATGATCATTGCTGGTCGCACTTTATCATCTTCTTTGGCCTTGCGACCGTCACAGGTGACCGGCATTGGCTCGCCAGACAGGCGCGCCTACCTGACCGGCGGGTTGGTGTTGCTCCAGGTCGGGACTGCGTTGGTCACGCCGACCGACGGCCAGTTATACGTACCGACCGACGGCGCCGTGACCGTCCCGACCGACTGTCCGCTCGACCCGTAGGCTCTGGGCTGTGCTGCCAACGATCCGGCGCTCCCATAGCTCGGAGCCACCACGCCGGTGCTGTAAGCTCGGCTTGACCGGTGCTTCTTGGCCTCAGCCGCGATCGGCGCGGCAAGCAACCCGACGGTGACTAGGGCGGCAATGGCGGGTTTGATGCTTGTCATGGCTGATCCCTTCATTCGCTGTGGGCCCCTTGCCATCTGTTCATTCAGCCGCGGATTTCCATAGGCAGCCGTTCATAACTCCGTGCGCGGGCGGAGGCGCCGGGGAGCGGTCGCACGACTAGCACGCCCGCTCGCGTGCCTCGCCTTCGGATGGACCCGAATCAGCGCTAGTGCATTCACCTCATCGACTTCGCGTATTGAGGCGACATGACCGGTCCCGAACTGAAGCAACTCCGCAACGATCTCTCGGAGGTCCTCGAGCGCAAGCTCACCGCGGCCGACATGGCCCGGCTTTGCGGATTGCCGGAGAAGGGCGGCGCCGACACCATCCGGCGCTGGGAAGTGAGCGGCCCGACACCGTCGGCGACCAAGGTGCTGCGCGTGCTCGCGATGGCGAGCGAGCGCTATCCGATCCTGGAGAAGTTCGACGTCTTCGATCGTCATGACGTGCGCGAGGAAGACCGGCCCGCAAAGCGCGCTGCATTCCGCGAACAGATGCGCGATGAGGCGCGGCGCCGTCTTGGTTAATGAGATGCGCGCGCAAGTTACCCTGATAACGCCGAGTTAAGCTTTCCTTCAGCACTTCTTAAGCCGACATTAAGCACAAAAATCATTTACAGCCCAATAAGTTACGTTGGCTGCCGCTGTGCCATGGATGTGACAGCATTTTCGTCAAAAGCGAGCTATCTGCAAACCAACGACGGCGCGGAAAGCGCGACTGCCGGGGACTTAAGTGTTGGAGTTTGGACTATGAAGAAGATTCTGTTTGCGACCGTTGCGCTGCTCGTGGTGGGCGCTGCCGCACCGGCGGTCGGTGCCGATCTCGGTAACCGCAACTATTATAAGGCGCCCGCGCCCGCCTATGCCGCCCCGATTTACAACTGGACCGGCTTCTATATCGGCGGCCATGTCGGCGGCGCGTTCTCCAGCGACAACAATTTCAGCGGCCTCTCCACCGGCAATAACGGCAACGGCCGTTTCCTCGGCGGTCTGCAGGCCGGTGCGGACTGGCAGTTCAACCCGAACTTCGTTGTCGGCGTCGAAGGCCAGTATTCCTGGCTCTCCGGCAGCGTCGGCGCGGTGTTCCCAGCCGGCGTCGCCTACACCAACGACCAGCGCGGTCTCGGCTCGATCACCGGCCGCGTCGGCTACACCTGGGGTCCGGGCCTGCTCTACGTGAAGGGCGGCTACGCCTATTCCGACAACAACGAGAAGGTGACCGTCGGCGGCGTGCCGACCGGCTTCATCATCAGCGGCGACCACCGCAACGGCTACACCGTCGGCGCCGGCCTCGAATACATGTTCGCGCCGAACTGGTCAGCCAAGGCCGAGTACCAGTACTACAATTTCGGCGACGCCCACTTCACCGCGGGCCCGCTGGCGGGAACCGGCAACTTCACCACCGACGACCACACCATCAAGGCGGGCGTCAACTACCGCTTCAACTGGGCCAACTCGGCGGTCGCGCGCTACTGAACGGTTATCAAAGCCTTATCATGATGAAGGGCCGGCATCGTTGCCGGCCCTTCTTTTTTCGCTGTGCGGAACGCAACGCAACCAATTGAGCAACTTGCGATTTTTTAACCTGCCCCGAGGATACTCCGCCGCGAAAACATAAAGATCATGCGTGGGGGAATTTCGATGGCGATCCGTCTGGGCCTTGGCCGTTTGCTTGGTGGTATCCGGCCTCGTTTCAAAATGCCGACATGGGGCGTGCGCGGCAGCCTGTTCACGGCCTTCGCAGTGATCGCGGGCATGGGTCTCGTGATCGCGGCCGGCGCCGGCTTCGTCTTCAACCATCTCGGCAGCACTATGATGGACCTGAGCGGCCGCGATATCCCCCGCCTTTCCGCAAGCCTTCAACTCGCATCGCAAAGCGCAACGCTCGCGGCGCAGGGGCCGGGCCTGCTGGCGTCGCCGTCCGACGAGGCGCTGAACGAACGCACCAAGAAGGTGCAGGAGATCCAGCAGCTTGCCATGGCCAAGCTTGGCGAGATCATCGAGCTCGGCGCCGACAAGCAGATCGCAACCGCGTTGCGCGACACCGCCAAGAGCATCGACGAGGCGACCCAGAGCCTGGTGTCAGCCGCGCGCGAGCGGCTCGATACCGGCGCGCTGCATGACAAGCAATATGAAGCACTCCGCAAGGCGCAGCTCACCTTCGTCGGTGCGGCCGGTCCTGCCATGCTGGATGCGCAGACGCGTCTGAACGCGATCCTCGGTGCGGCGGAAGTTTCCGCTGACGATGCCACCGAAGCCGCCCGCACCGTCTCCCAGGTCGCGACCATCTCCGCCAACGGCAATCTGATGGCCGCCGACATGATGGCGGCGCTGTCGGCCAACAACAGCGATACGCTGGAGGCGATCGAGAAGGAGTTCAAGGCGACGCGCGACCGTGTCAAGTCGAACCTCGAGGACCTGCCGAACATGGCCTCGATGCAAGCGGTGCGCGACACCGTGCAAAAGCTGTTCGCCTTCGGCGAAGGCAAGTCCGGCGTGTTCAAGATCCGCCAGAAGGAGCTCGACGCCATCGACTACGGCCAGACCATCCTGGACGAGACCCGCAAGCTCAATGTCGGCCTCGGCATCAGCGTGCAGCAGCTGGTCGAGGGTGTGCAGAAGGAGACCAACGCGTCGACCTTCCAGGCGCGGCAGGAGATCTCGCTCGCGACCACCGCGATGCTGGCGCTCGGCGCACTGACGCTGGTCGGCTCGGCGCTGTTCGTCTGGCTCTATGTCGGCCGCAACATCCTGCGCCGCATTCGCGAGCTTCAACGCGCCATGCAGTTGCTCTCGGCCGGCGACCTTGACACCGAGATCGTCCGCTCCCGGCAGAACGACGAGATCGGCGCGATGAAGGAAACGCTGACGGTGTTCCGCGACAGCATGATCGAAGCCCGGGCGCTTGCGAGCGAGCAGGACAGGGATCGCATCGCCAAGGCCGAGCGTGCGGCGCAGATGGAGGCGAAGATCGCCGGGTTCGAGAGTACGGTGCGCTCCGCACTCGACAATCTCGCGCAGTCGGCCAATTCGATGCAATCGACCGCGCAGAGCATGTCGACCACGGCAGACCAGTCCAATGCGCTGGTGAACGCGGTTGCCTCCGCAGCCGAAGAGACCTCGGTCAACGTGCAGACCGTATCGTCAGGCACCGAGCAGCTCTCGTCCTCGATCGAGGAAATCAGCAAGCAGGTCGTCACCTCGGCCGCGATCGCCAGGAAGGCGGTCGACGAAGCGGGCGCGACCGACGCCACCGTGCAGAGCCTCGCCGACAGCGCGAGCCGCATCAGCGTGGTGGTCGACCTGATTCAGACCATCGCCTCGCAGACCAATCTGCTGGCGCTCAACGCCACCATCGAGGCGGCGCGCGCGGGCGAAGCCGGCCGCGGCTTCGCGGTGGTCGCCTCCGAGGTGAAGAGCCTCGCGAGCCAGACCGCCAAGGCCACGGAGGAGATCCGTAGCCAGATCGCCAGCATGCAGTCAGTGACGACGTCGGCGGTCGGCGCCATCCAGGGCATCGGCCGGATCATCGGCGAGATCAACGACGTCACTACGACGATCGCCGCCGCCGTCGAGGAACAGGGCGCGGCGACACGCGAGATCGCCCGCAACATCCAGCATGCGGCCGGTGGCACCAGCGAGGTTTCCAGCAACATCGTCGGCGTCTCCACGGCTTCGGCGGAAGCCGGCGCAGCGGCGAACGAAGTGCTCGGCGCCTCCGACGCGCTCCGCCGCGAAGCCGACATGCTGCGCGGAGAGATCGACGCGTTCCTCAACAACATGCGGGCTGCGTAAGGCGCCGTTCCGTAGCCCGGAATGACCGCTATGCAGGCCGCGCCAGCGTTCTTTTTCGGCTGGCGCGCCGTGACGGGCGGGTTTAAGCCGGTAGGATGAACGCAAAGACCGACACCGTGCAGTCCTCCGCCGACGCCCTGCGCTATCCCTGGGAACAGCATCCCGGCCCCGAACAGGTCGTCGAGGTGAAGCCAGGAGTGTTGTGGGCGCGGCTGAAGCTGCCGTTCCGCCTCAACCATGTGAACATCTACCTGCTCGCCGATGGTGACGGCTATGCCATGATCGATGCCGGCTTCGGCAATGAGGAGACGATCGAAGCCTGGACGAAGCTGTTCGACGGGCCGCTGAAGGGCGTCAACATCACGCGCCTGATCGTGACCCATTCCCATCCCGATCATGTCGGTCTGGCCGGGTGGATCGTCGAGCGGTTCAACTGCCCGCTCGTGATGTCGCAGGTCGAATATCTGCAATCGGTCTATCACCAGAACCGCGGCACCGAGGAGCGGCAGGAAGCGCAGCGGCTGTTCTTCCGCCGCCATGGCATGGACGAGTCGCTCACCGAAAAACTGCTCGGCCGCGGCCAGGACTATCTCAAGCGCGTCTCGGTGCTGCCGCCGTCCTACCGCCGCATCTCGCATGGCGATGACGTCGTGATCGGCACGCGCCGCTTCAAGGTGATCACCGGCGGCGGTCACGCGCTCGACCAGGTGATGCTGTACTGCGCCGACGACAAGCTGTTCCTCTCGGCCGACCAGGTGCTGAGCAAGATCTCGCCGAACGTCAGCGTGTGGGCGGTCGAACCCGACCAGAACTCGCTCGGCGAATATCTGGCCTCGCTCGCCCGCCTCACCACGACTCTCCCCTATGACGTGCTGGTGCTGCCTGGCCACGGCGTGCCGTTCTACGGGCTCAAGACCCGCATCAAGCAGCTCGCCGATCACCATGAGGAGCGCTGCCGCCTGATCGCGGAAGCCTGCCGCGAGGTGCCGCAGACCTCGCGCGCCCTGGTGCCCGTGGTGTTTAACAAGCACGTTCTGGACGAACATCAGATGGGTTTCGCTGCCGGCGAACTGGTCGCCCACGTCAATTACATGATCGTCGAGGGCCGGCTGACGGCCGAGACGCAGGACGGCGTGTTGCAGTTCAGGACGACCTGAGCGCTGACTTCAATTCAGCGGATGGTGCAGAGCAACATTGCATCTCGCGCGAACTTGATCCGGATCAAGTTTCAAATCGCACGATAGGGCATTTTGCCCAAATGCCCCGCAGGTCCAAATGTGGGATAGCGCATAGACATTGGAGCTGGAAAAGCTCTAAGGATATGCGGGTCTTTGGTCGGTTCCGCTGCAGGTTTGACGATGGATTACGCCCAGTTTTTCAATTCCGCCCTTGATCGTCTCCACACCGAGCGGCGCTACCGCGTGTTCGCCGATCTCGAGCGCATTGCCGGCCGGTTCCCGCATGCGCTCTGGCACTCGCCCAAGGGCAAGCGCGACGTCGTGATCTGGTGCTCCAACGATTATCTCGGCATGGGCCAGCACCCGAAGGTGGTGGGCGCGATGGTCGAGACCGCGACCCGCGTCGGCACCGGCGCCGGCGGCACCCGCAACATCGCCGGCACGCATCATCCGCTGGTGCAGCTCGAGGCCGAGCTCGCCGATCTCCACGGCAAGGAAGCCTCGCTGCTCTTCACGTCCGGCTACGTCTCGAACCAGACCGGCATCGCGACCATCGCAAAGCTCATTCCGAACTGCCTGATCCTGTCCGACGAGCTCAACCACAATTCGATGATCGAGGGCATCCGCCAGTCCGGCTGCGAGCGGGTCGTGTTCCGCCACAACGACCTCGCCGATCTCGAAGCACTGTTGAAGGCTGCGGGCCCGAGCCGGCCCAAGCTGATCGCCTGCGAGAGTCTTTATTCGATGGACGGCGACATCGCCCCGCTCGCTAAGATCTGCGACCTCGCCGAGAAGTACGGCGCGATGACCTATGTCGACGAGGTCCACGCCGTCGGCATGTACGGCCCGCGCGGCGGCGGCATCGCCGAGCGCGACGGCGTGATGCATCGCATCGACATTCTCGAAGGCACGCTGGCCAAGGCGTTCGGCTGCCTCGGCGGCTACATCGCCGCCAACGGCCAGATCATCGACGCCGTGCGCTCCTATGCGCCGGGCTTCATCTTCACCACCGCGCTGCCGCCGGCGATCTGCTCGGCCGCGACCGCCGCGATCAAGCATCTGAAGACGTCAAGCTGGGAGCGCGAGCGTCACCAGGACCGTGCCGCCCGAGTCAAGGCGATCCTCAACGCCGCCGGCCTGCCGGTGATGTCGAGCGACACCCACATCGTCCCGCTGTTCATCGGCGATGCCGAGAAGTGCAAGCAGGCTTCCGACCTCTTGCTCGAACAGCACGGCATTTACATCCAGCCGATCAACTATCCGACGGTCGCCAAGGGCTCCGAACGCCTGCGCATCACGCCCTCGCCCTATCACGACGACGGCCTGATCGATCAACTCGCCGAAGCCCTGCTGCAGGTGTGGGACCGCCTGGGTCTGCCGCTCCGCGAGAAGTCGCTGGCGGCGGAGTAGGCTTCTTCGCCTTCTCTTTCGATCTAAGTTTCACCGTCCCGGAGCTACCCCCTCCCCACCGTCCCCCAAGGGGGAAGGGAGCGAGAGAGTTGCGCCTCCCTTAGGTCGGCGGAGCCGCACAGCGTAGCGGTCGGTCTCGAATTTCCTGCAACGCGGACGGTCTCTCCGTTCCCTCCCCCTTGTGGGGGAGGGTCAGGGAGGGGGTACCACGCGGGGACTCTCTCGGGGAGCCAGAAGCAGCGCAGCTTTAAGGCAGCCGCTTAACGACAACTCCGGTTCCCGCCGTGGCACGGCATTTCGCTGTCGCCTCCACCCGTCCAACGCGCTAGATTTACAGGGAAAATGAGATCGGGCGCGGCCAGCGCGCGCCCCGGGAGAAGCACGCTCGCCATGCTGCACGATTGGGGCGTGATCGCCGCCGCCTTCGGCTATATCGGCTTTCTGTTCCTGGTGGCGAGCCATGGCGACCGCCGCTCGCCGGCCGGGCGCGGCCGCGCCTCGGGGCTGATCTATCCGCTGTCGCTGGCGATCTACTGCACCTCCTGGACCTTCTTCGGCTCGGTCGGCTTCGCCACCCGCACCTCCACCGACTTCCTCGCGATCTATGTCGGCCCGATCCTGATGATCGGACTCGGAGCCGGCGTGCTGCGCCGCGTGATCCAGCTCGCGAAGGCCCACAACATCACCTCGATCGCCGACTTCATCGGCGCGCGCTACGGCAAGAGCCAGGCAGTGGCGGCAACCGTCGCGCTGATCGCCATCATCGGCTCGGTGCCCTACATCGCGCTCCAGCTCAAGGCGGTCGCCTCCTCGCTCGAAACCATCCTGAGCGAAGACCAGGCCTTCTCCCACATCCCGATCATCGGCGACGTGGCGCTGATCGTGACGCTGGCGATGGCGGCCTTCGCGGTGCTGTTCGGCACGCGGCAGACGGACGCCACCGAGCACCAGCACGGCCTGATGCTGGCGGTCGCAACCGAATCCATCATCAAGCTCGTCGCCTTCCTCGCTGCGGGCACCTTCGTCACGTTCTGGATGTTCTCGCCGCACGAACTGATCGAGCGCGCGATGAAGACACCGGAGGCGGTGCGCGTCATCAACTATTCGCCGTCGATCGGCAACTTCCTGACCATGACGCTGCTGTCGCTGTGCGCGATCATGCTGCTGCCGCGCCAGTTCCACGTCAGCGTGGTGGAGAATTCCTCGGACGCCGAGGTCGGTCGCGCGCGCTGGCTGTTTCCGCTCTATCTCGTCGCCATCAATCTGTTCGTGATCCCGATCGCGCTCGCCGGCCTCGTCAGCTTCCCGTTCGGCGCCGCCGATCCTGACATGTACGTGCTGGCGCTGCCGATGGAGGGCGGCGCGGATCTGCTCAGCGTCGCCGTCTTCGTCGGCGGGTTGTCGGCGGCGACCGCGATGGTGATCGTCGAATGCGTCGCGCTCTCCATCATGGTTTCGAACGACCTCGTGGTGCCCCTGGTGCTGCAACGACGGCCGGAGGGGCGCACCGGCGGTGCCGATTTCAGCGACTTCCTGTTGCGTTCGCGCCGGCTCGCGATCTTCGCCATCATGGTGATGGCCTATTTCTACTACCGCGCGCTCGGCAACACCCAGCTCGCGGCGATCGGCCTGCTGTCTTTTGCCGCCATCGCCCAGCTTGCACCAAGCTTCTTCGGTGGACTGCTGTGGCGGCGCGCGACCGCGCGCGGCGCGATCGGCGGCATGCTGGTCGGCTTCGCAGTGTGGCTCTACACGCTCTTCATCCCGAGCTTCATGGATACCTCGACGGCGGGCATCCTGCTGCTCCAGCACGGCCCGTTCGGGATCGAGGCGCTGCGGCCGCAGGCGTTGTTCGGCGCCGATTTGCCGCCGCTGATGCACGGCGTGGTCTGGTCGCTGTCGCTCAACATCCTCACCTACGTGCTGCTGTCGCTGGCGCGCCGGCCGTCTTCGATCGAGCTGGTCCAGGCCGATCTGTTCGTCCCCAACACGCTCGCGCCAATTTCCCCGAATTTCCGCCGCTGGCGCACCACGGTCACGGTGCAGGACATCCAGACCACGGTAGCGCAATATCTCGGGCCTGACCGCGCGCGGCATTCGTTCGAGGCCTTATCCGCGCGGCGCAATGTGCGGCTGGAGTCCGGGGCGCCCGCCGATTTCGAGCTGCTGCAGCACGCCGAGCACCTGATCGCCTCCTCGATCGGCGCAGCCTCCTCGCGTCTCGTAATGTCGCTGCTGCTGCGCAAACGGACGGTCTCCGCCAAGGCTGCGCTAAAACTGCTCGACGATTCCCATGCGGCGCTGCATTTCAACCGCGAGATCCTCCAGACCGCGCTTAACCATGTGCGCCAGGGCATCGCGGTGTTCGATGCCGATCTGCAACTGATCTGCTCCAACCGGCAGTTCGGCGATCTCCTCAACGTTCCTCCGCATTTCATCCAGTTCGGCACGCCATTGCGTGAAATCCTGGAATTCATGGGCGTGAGCGAGCCGGCCGATCCGATCGAGCGCGAGGCCATGCTGGAGCGCCGGCTGGTGGCTTACACCACCGACGGCGAGCCTTATCTCGAGCGCCTGCCCGACCGCCACATGGTGATCGAGATCTTGACCAACCGCATGCCCGGCGGCGGCTTCGTCATTACCTTCACCGACGTCACGCCCACGTTCGAGGCGGCCGAAGCGCTGGAGAGGGCCAATGCGACGCTGGAAAAGCGGGTGCGCGACCGCACCGAGGAGCTGACCCGGCTGAATTCCGAGCTGGCGCTGGCCAAGAGCGCGGCCGAAGACGCCAGCATCTCCAAGACCCGCTTTCTCGCCGCCGCAAGCCACGACATTCTCCAGCCGCTGAACGCGGCGCGGCTCTATGTCACGAGCCTGGTCGAGCGTCAGCACAGCGGCGAGGAGACACGGCTGGTCGAGAACATCGACGAATCGCTCCAGGCGATCGAGGAAATTCTCGGCGCGCTGCTCGACATCTCCAGGCTCGACGCCGGCGCGATGACGACCTCGATCTCGAGCTTCAAGATGGCCGATCTGATGCGCTCGCTGGAGATCGAGTTCGCGCCGATCGCACGCGCGAAGAATCTGGCGCTCGTGTTCGTGCCGTGTTCGCTGCCCGTCGAGTCGGATCGTCTCTTGCTGCGGCGGCTGCTCCAGAACCTGATCTCCAACGCGATCAAATATACTCCACGCGGGCGCGTGCTGGTCGGCTGCCGCCGCCGCGGCGCCACGCTGAAGATCTGCGTCTACGACACCGGCGTCGGCATCCCGACGGTCAAGCGCGGCGAGATCTTCAAGGAATTTCACCGCCTCGAGCAGGGTGCGCGGATCGCCCGCGGCCTCGGCCTGGGCCTGTCGATCGTCGAGCGGCTGGCGCGCGTGCTCAAGCACGACATTGCCATCGATTCCAATGTCGGCGGCGGCTCGGTGTTTTCCGTGACGGTGCCGACGGCGAAGGCGATCACCCACACCGCGGCCGTGACCAGTGCGACGCCGCTCGCACGCACCTCGATCTCGGGTACCCTGATCGTCTGCATCGAGAACGACGCCGCGATCCTCGACGGCATGCGCACGCTGCTGAAAGCCTGGGACGCCGAAGTGATCGCGGTCGCCGATCCCGAGGCCGCGATCGCCGCAATCGAGACTGCGGGCCGCCGCGTGACCGGCCTGCTGGTCGATTACCATCTCGACCGCGGCAACGGCATCGCCGCGATCCGCGACATCCGCCGCCGCTTCGGTGACGGCATCCCCGCGATCCTGATCACCGCCGACCGCAGCCCCGCCGTGCAAATGGCTGCGCGCGACGAAAAGGTTGCGGTGCTCAACAAGCCGGTCAAGCCGGCTTCGCTGCGCGCCCTGCTCGGCCAGTGGCGCACGCAGCAGATGGTGGCTGCGGAGTGAAACTCCGCACTCAGGGCGCAAGCCTTGTAAACACGTAGTCGCGACACTTCACACGAGCTTCGTGGCACGCGAAGCAGGTGCGATGCTGGGCCTCGTCGACCGGCTTGCCGTTGATGAAGCGACCAAATCCCCAGCCGCCGGTCGAGGCATATTTTTTGGAATCCTTGACCATCACCTGGACGGTGGTGGCTTCACCGGGAATCGTCGCGGACGCAAATTCGGGCGACTGTTTCCGCTTCCAGGCCCGCTTGACCAGAATTGTGCCGTCCGGGAACGGAAGCTTGTTGTCTTGATAAGCATCGATCGCGGTCCTGTTGCCGACGACGGCACGCAGCTCGTCCAGGGGAGCCGCCTCCTCGGCCGGCGCGATCAGCTCCCACTGCTTGTAGCCCTCCGGCACAGTGACGCCGAAGATGGGCGAGGCATCCGCCGGGCCCTGCGCGAAAGCGATCGTGACCAGATAGGGCACGCAGGTCAGGACAACGACGAGGAGGAGCACGGCAAGCACGATCATCGTCGTAGAAGACGGAACTTTTGACTTTTCGGATTTCATTTTCGCTGACGCTTCATTGAACTGCGTTCGCATGTCAGGCCTCGGTCCGGCCTTGCCGGACCGAGGCGCTGCCAAAATCCTCAGGCGCCGCCGTCGGCGTCGATGACGGCCTTGGCAAAGGCTTGCGGTGCTTCCTGCGGCAGATTGTGGCCGATGCCCCCGGTGATCAGGCGATAGTCGTACCGGCCCGAGAATTTCTTGGCATAGGCGCTTGGATCGGGATGTGGCGCGCCGTTGGCATCGCCTTCCATCGTGATCGCCGGGACGCTGATGACGGGAGCTGCGGCAAGCTTCTTTTCGAGCTCCTCGTACTTCGCCTCGCCCTGGGCGAGTCCGAGCCGCCAGCGGTAATTGTGGATGGTGATCGCGACGTGATCCTTGTTGTCCAGCGCCGCCGCGCTGCGCTCGAAAGTGGCGTCGTCGAACTTCCACTGCGGCGAAGCGAGCTTCCAGATCAGTTTTGCGAAATCATGCGTGTACTTCTCGTATCCGGCGCGGCCGCGCTCGGTCGCGAAATAAAACTGGTACCACCATTGCAGCTCGGCCGACGGCGGCAGCGGCGCGTTGCCCGCGGCCTGGCTGGAGATCAGATAGCCGCTGACCGAGACCAGCGCGCGGCAGCGCTCCGGCCAGAGCGCGGCGATGATGTCGGCGGTGCGCGCGCCCCAATCAAAACCGGCGACCACCGCTTTCTTGATGTCGAGCTTGTCCATCAGCGCGATGATATCGGCTGCCATTGCCGCGGGCTCGCCGTTGCGCGGCGTCTCGGCGGAGAGGAAGTGGGTCGAGCCGTAACCACGGAGATAGGGAATGATGACGCGATAGCCGGCCTTTGCCAGGATTGGCGCGACGTCGACGAAGGCGTGAATGTCGTAGGGCCAGCCGTGCAGCAGGATCGCGACGGGGCCGTTCGCAGGACCGGCCTCCGCGTAGCCGACGTTGAGGACGCCGGCATCGATCTGCTTGATCGCGCCGAACGACGCATTCCTTGCGGAAGAGCGCGTCGCTTGCGATTCGGCGCGGGCGAGGCCGATCACGCCGAGGCCGGCGGCGACAGTTCCCGCGGCGATGCCGAAAAACTGGCGGCGGTGCTGATCGATGATCTGTTTCATGATGCTGCTACCTTTCTGATAGTTGGAGGTGGTGCGTCAGATCAGTGCGACCGTGACGTCGATGTTGCCGCGGACGGCCTTGGAATAGGGACAGGTCTGATGCGCCTCATCGACGAGGCCGCGCGCGATCTCGCGATCGAGGCCGGGCAGGCTGACATCGAGGCGTGCCCTGAGCGAATAGGCGCCCTCGTCGAGCACGAGGTCGATCTCCGCATCGATCGCACATTTCCTGGGGAGCTCGATCTTCCGCTTGCGGGCCGCGATTTCCATCGCGCCTTCGAAGCAGGCCGACCAGCCGGCCGCGAACAATTGCTCGGGATTGGTACCGATGCCGTTGCCGCCCGGCGGCGACAGCTTGACATCCAGACGGCCGTCGGAACTGCGCGATATCCCGTCCTGCCGCCCGCCACTGGTGCGGGTCCGGGCCGTGTAGAGCAATTTTGCCGCTTGGGTCATGAATGTCTCCTTGCCATCGCGCAACTCACTAGCAGCGGCTGCCGCGACACACCCGTTGGGACTTGTGAGAAGTTGTGAGGTCTCGGTTCGCGCGCCTCACAGGACCTGCATCCGCGGTCCGATCGCGGCGTGGGACGGCCTTGCCGGATTGCGATCATCTGGCTATCCGGTCCGTTCCAAAAGATCAGGATTCCGCCATGACCGAGCCGGCCGGCACCGCAACGGGAACCCTCTCGTTTGGGCCATTCACTGTGACGCCGCACGAAAGACTCGTCATGTGCGACGGCGTCGCGCTGCCGCTCGGTGCAAAGGCCTTCGACACGCTGCTCGCGCTGATGTCGCGGCCGAACCAGGTCGTCAGCAAGTATGATCTGATGGCGCTGGTGTGGCCCGGCATGACAGTCGAGGACGCCAATCTGCGCTTTCACGTCGCGGCGCTTCGCAAGGCCCTTGGCGACGGCAGGGACGGTGCCCGCTACATCACGACGCTCTCCGGCCGCGGCTATTGCTTCGTGGCGCCGATCTCGCAGGCGGCTATCGCGGCAGATCGGCGCACCGTAGCGCGAACGGAATTGCCGCCCGTCAAACTGCCGAACCGGCTGCAACGAATGGTCGGGCGCGACGATGCGGTCGCCGCCGTCTCCGACAGGCTGATCCGCTCGCGCTTCGTCACGATCGTCGGCCCGGGCGGTGTCGGCAAGACCGCCGTTGCCGTTGCCATCGCTCACGATCTGCTCGCGACATTCTCCGACGCCGCACATTTCGTCGATCTTGCCGCGCTGAGCGATCCCGATCTCGTGATCACCTCGATCCTGCTGATGCTGGGCTTGCCGGCGCAAACCGACGATCCCCTGCCTGCGCTGCTCGCGCATCTCCGGGACAAGCGGATGCTGCTGATCCTCGACAATTGCGAACACGTCATCGCAGCCGCGGCCCCGCTGGCCGCCGAGATCTTCCACGCCGCACCGAATATCTACATTCTGGCGACGAGCCGCGAAGCCCTGCGGGTCGAGGGCGAGCAGGTGTATCGGCTGGCGCCGCTTGCCGTTCCGCCCGACCATCCCGGTCTGACGGCGGCCGCGGCGCAGACTTATCCTGCACTTCAACTCTTCCTCGAACGTGCCACGGCCGGTGGCGCGCAGATCGCGCTCGACGATGCCAATGCAGCGATCGTCGCCGGGATCTGCCGCAAGCTGGACGGCATGGCGCTGGCAATCGAACTCGCCGCCGGCCGGGTCGAAGCCTACGGCCTGGAGCAGACCGCGGCACTGCTCGACGAGCGCCTCAATCTGCTCTGGCAGGGCCAGCGCACGGCGCCGCCGCGACAGAAGACGTTGCAGGCGACGCTGGCATGGAGCTACGGGCTCTTGTCCGATATCGAACGTCTCGTGCTGCGCAGGCTCGCGGTTTTCGCCGGTCACTTCACTATCGACGCCGCACTCGAGATCGTGCCGGACGAACGCGTCGACCGCTCCCGCCTGTTCGATGCCATCGACGGCCTGGTGGCCAAGTCGATGGTCGCGGCGCGGCCGATTGGCGCCATGATGCGTTACCGTCTGCTCGACACGACGCGCGCCTATCTGCTCGAGATCGAACCTGATGACGCGGCGCTCGCCGCCCGCCACGCGACCTATTACCGGCAATGGCTGGAGCAGGCCGGCACGACATGGGCCACGGTGCCGAGCGCCGACGAGCGCGCGATCCACTTCTCCGCGCTTCACAACGTGCGCGCGGCGCTGGACTGGTGTTTTGGCACGGACGGCGATGCCAGCATCGGCATTGCACTGGCCGCAGCTGCAGCGCCAATTTTTCTCGCGATGTCGTTGCTGGTCGAGTGCCGGCGCTGGTCTGAACGGGCGCTGCTTGCGCTCGATCCTTCCTCGCGCGGCGGCGCCGAGGAAATGCACATCCAGGCCGCGCTCGGACTGACCTTGATGTTCACGCGCGGCGGCAGCGAAGCGGCGCGTGCCGCGTTGAGCCGAAGCCTTGCGATCGCCGAGGCGCGCGGCGACGCGCCGAACCAGCTCCAGCTGCTCGGGCGCATGCATATCTTCCACGAGCGGATGGGACAGTTCGACGCCGCGCTCGGCTATGCGCAGCAAAGCCTCACGGTCGCCGGGACACTCGGCGATGCCGCCTCCCTCGCCCTCGCCCATTCGCTCCTCGGTGTCTCCTTGCATCTTGCCGGCGAGCATCGCGACGCGTTGACGATGCTGGAGACCGCCTGGCATAAGCCGGGCACGGAACGGATCAGCACCGTCTATGGCTTCGATCACCGCAACCGGGCCGGCATCTCGCTCGCGCGCGAGTTTTGGTTGCAGGGCCGCCCCGCGGATGCGATGCAACTGGCCCGGCAGACGGTCGTCGAGGCCGCCCAGATGGACCATCCGATCACGCTCTGCATTGCGTTGATCTGGGCGGTCTCGATCGATCTCTGGAGCGGAGACCTCGATGCCGCGGAAGAGAACATCGACCGCTTCATCGCCCATGCCGAATCGCGCTCCATGGGGCCCTATCTTGCGGTCGGCCGCGGCGTCAAAGGCGAGCTGGCGATCCAGCGCGGCAATGCCGCCGAAGGCGTCGAGACGATCGGGACGTGTCTGCGTGAGCTCCACGATGCCGGTTACGAGTTGCTCACCACGACGTTCAACATCGCGCTTGTTCAGGGCTTGATGACGCTTGGGCAGATCGAGCGGAGCGCGCGCCTGCTCGACGACGCGATCCGCCTCGTCGAGCAAAGCGGCGATCATCTGTACATGCCCGAGCTGCTGCGCATGAAGGGCAGGGTTCTCTTGGCCAGAGCCCAGCCCGAGGCCGATCAAGCGGAAGCCCATTTCGTGCAATCACTGGCATTGAGTCGTCGCAAAGGTGCCAAGGCCTGGGAGCTGCGGGCCGCGATCGATCTCGCCGGTCTCCTTGTCGAACGCGGCCGGCGCGAGGAAGCGAAGCGGTGGCTTCAATTGGCGTATGAAGGCTTCGCCCAGGGCTCGGAAACAGCGGATATCAAGGCTGCCGAGAAGTTGTTGCAAACATTGTGACGCGGACTCTGGTGCGGAGTGAGGCGCGCACTCTCTCAAAGCGTCATTGCGAGCGCAGCGAAGCAATCCAGAATCTCTCCGCGGTAGGACGCTGGAACGCTTCGCTACGCTCGCAATGACGGAGCAAAGGGCAGCATCGCCATCCTCCAATTCAGGTTCAACTTGCAGACATGCCTTCGCGTCCTCGCGGCGCGTTTCGCCCGAGCTTTGCCTGGTCATTCCACCCTCAAAGCCAAGAGGGCGCAGGGAAGGCCGGGTGCCGGCTGGCACCCGCGGTCCGCTGCGCGAAAATGTAGCGCAAGGAAACCGCACAGCAGCATACAGGTGTAGCCAATCACTCGGCCTTCCCTGCGCGATGGTTGGACGGC
>NZ_JADPJC010000158.1:0-1526 GCF_023073215.1 Bradyrhizobium sp. 35 | reverse complement strand
AGTCGTCCGTTAAGAAGCCGAATTGAGCGGGGGCGGACAGGCAAGCGTATGCGATAGCTGGATTAGGAAGAGGCACAAGAGTTCTCTGAGCCAGGCGAGGATACGGCGGAAGTTGTGGCCGACTGCTGAGAGCACGACGTTGGCGGCGTCGCCGGCGCGGCCTTTGAGATAGCAGCGGCCAAGGTGACCTTCGGCCTTCAGATGTCCGATGATGGGCTCGATGGCGGAGCGACGCCGGAGCTCGCGCTTGATGGCGCCGAACACGCCGCGCTTCTGGCCCGAAATGAAGACGCGACGGGGATTTTGCGTGCCGTGGCCGCGATATCCCTTGTCGACATAGGCCCGCTCGATCGGACAGCCGGTGAGCGCCTCGGTGCGGTCGATGACGTCCCGCAGGGTATGACCGTCGTAGGGATTATCGGGCAGCGACCTGGCGTGCAGTACGAACAGGCCACCGGGCGCCCGGCGGTTGTTGGTGACGATGGAGGCCTTCACGCCGAACTCGTAAGGCGCGGCGGCCTTGCCTTTGCCGATGCATTCCACCTCCGGGGCATGGAAGGAATAAAGCTTCCAGCCGCGCTGGCGCTGCTGCTGCGAGCGGATTTGCACGGCCCGGCCAAGCGGGAGGGCGAATGCCTCCTCCAGTGCCGGCTGGCCCTCGATCTTGCGGCGGATGTCGCGGATGATACGGCCGAGCCGGCTGCGCAGAATGCGCAACTGCCGCTGATGCCGCCCGAAATGTTTGACATGGGCGTAGCGGCCCGCCATCATCGCAGCGGCCTTGGCCACACGAGAATAGGATTGCCGGAGCCTGACGGCGTGCCTTCTCGCCAGGCGGTTGAGCCCCTTGATAGCCGCATGAAGCAGCTTGGCATCGGTCGGAAAGGTGATGGCCTTCGGCTGCACCGTGGTGTCGACGGTGACGCGCTTGAGGTCCTGGCCGCGTAACGCGCCGGCCTCGTGCGCCACCCGCAGGCTCTCCGCCAGCAGCAGCTCCAACTTGTCGCCGAGCCGCTTGCGCCAATGGCTCAGGTCCGAGCGCTCGTGCGGGAAGGCATGCTGAAAGAACTCTTGCCCGGTGAAGAACTGGAAATACGGGTCGTGAACCCAGCGCTCGCAAACCCCCTCGTCGGACAGCCCGTAAGTGTGCTTGAGCAACAGCAGCCCGATCATGAACCGGGTCTCGATCCCGGGCCGGCCATTCTCGCTGTAGAGCGGCGCGACCTCGCCGTCGATCCAGTCCCAATCGATCTTGCCGGCGAGCTGAACCAGCTCGTGCTTCATGTTGATGATCTGGTCCAGCCGCGCCCGGAACAGATCGTTCGATCCCGTCGTCCTGTGCTTCTTCGGTCGCATCGGCCCCTCCGATGCACCACAGAATCATGGTCCGCCGCGAAAGGGAATCCACAAACGAAAATTGCAAGGTTTGGGGGCCTCAAGCCCCCAATCCCTGCAATCTCAAATGCCGCCGCAACCGGAAAACTGACTCCTGCTCAATCGCTTAGAGCCTTGTTCACGGACGACTC
>NZ_JADPJC010000089.1:0-511 GCF_023073215.1 Bradyrhizobium sp. 35 | reverse complement strand
GAAGCCCTCGGTGCCAGCGAACGACCGGGCAACGTCTCGGGCATGCTCATGGATATCGCGCGGGATCTTGCGTGATGGTTCCTTTGGGCAGCACTGCGGCTTGAGCGGGCATACATCGCAGTCGAGCTTGCTTGCACGATACAGAAGGGTCTTGCCCTCGTGCACGGTACCGCTCGTCCCAAGCCGCTTACCACCCGGGCAGTGGTAAACGTCTCCGATCGGGTCATATCGAAAGTCGCTCCGCGAGAAAGTGCCATCATCCCGCTTCGACTTATCGAACACAGGGATATGTGGCGCGATGCCCTTCTCCTCGACCAGCCAGTTCAGCATTGGAGCCGCTCCATAAGCGGTATCCCCGACAAGTCGCTCTGGCTTGGGACCGAAGCGCTCCTCGGTCCGTTCGATCATGGTCTTTGCTGCACCGACCTCGGCCTGGCGAATGGCGCGGGAGGCCCCGACATCCACGATGACGCCGAACTTCACGTCGATGAGATAGTTGTCGGAGTACGCG
>NZ_JADPJC010000118.1:0-1568 GCF_023073215.1 Bradyrhizobium sp. 35 | reverse complement strand
GCGCTTTTGGCGCAAACGCAGGCGGCCTTGAGCGAACATCAGGCGGCGCTGGCGACGTCGGAAGAGGCGCGGCGTCGGTTGGAGGTCATTCTCGGCGAATTGCGACGCGAGAAGTTCGGCGCGACGTCCGAGAAGCTGCGGCCAGATCAGTATCACTTGCCGCTGGAAGACGTGGAGATCGCGCAAGGCATCCTGGACGCGGCGCAGGAGAGAGCCGAGGCTGTGATCAAGGGCCGATCGCGGAGCGCGCCGGATCAAGGTTCTCATCGCAACCGCGGCTGCCTGCCTGCCCATTTGCCGCGGGTGGAACGGATCATCGAGCCTGCGAGTACGCTTTGCCCGTGCGGTTGCGGCGCCATGACGAAGATCGGCGAGGACGTCAGCCAGCGCCTCGACGTGATCCCGGCGCAATGGCGCGTGCTGATCACACGCCGCCCAAAATACATCTGTCGCCGCTGCTCCGGCCCCGTCGTGCAGGCGCACGCACCGGAGCACGTCGTGCCCGGCGGGCTGCCGACCGAAGCGGCCATCGCGCATGTGATCGTCTCCAAATTTGGCGACCATACGCCATTTTACCGTCAGGCCGAGATCTATGCGCGCCAGGGCATCCGGCTTGATCGGGCGACACTGGGCAACTGGTCCGGCCGCGCCTGCTTCCATCTTCAGCCCATCGCGGAACACATGCGCCACCACCTGGCCATGGCGGATCGGCTGTTCATGGACGAGACCAAGGCGCCGGTACTCGATCCGGGGCGCGGCCAAACGAAGAAAGGCTACTTCTGGGCGATTGCCTCAGACGACCGCGGCCACAGCGGCCCAAGTCCGCCGATCGTGCTGTTCCGATATGCCCCCAGTCGCAGCGGTGCCTTCGCTGAGCAGTTCCTAGATGGCTTTGGCGGACGCTTCCTGCAATGCGATGCCTATGACGGTTATGATCGACTGACCGAAGTCGCTCGACTGCAAGGGCCTTGGACGCTCGTGCATTGCTGGAGCCACTTGCGCCGACGCTTCGTCAAATTGGCCCGCAATAGCAAATCGCCGATCGCCGAGGCCGCCATTCGGCACATCGCACAGCTTTACGCCATCGAAGCCATGGTGCGCGGTGCATCGCCGGACATCCGGCTCGCCGCACGAAAGGAGCATTCGTTGGCTCTCGTCGCCGCTTTGAAAATGTGGTTCGAGAAGCAGCTGTCGATGATCTCCAGCGGTTCGACGCTCGCCGAGGACATCCGCTACGCGCTCAATCACTGGCAAGGTCTGACCCGCTTCCTCGAAGACGGGCGCCTCGAGCTCGACACCAACCCTGTCGAGAACGCCATCCGGCCAGTCTGCCTGACCAGAAAAAATGCGCTCTTCGCCGGTCATGAGGTCGGAGCCGAAAACTGGGCCTTGCTCGCCTCGATCGTCGCCACCTGCAAGCTCAACGACGTCAACCCGGCCGCCTACATCGCCGAAACACTCGAGACGATCATCGACGGCCATCCCCATAGCCGCATCGAAGACCTCATGCCGTGGCGATTCCGCAAAACGTCAAGCCAGCCTCAATAGGGTTGCGGCTAAGCGCTTAC